>JAEFCZ010000073.1 GCA_016125975.1 Candidatus Nitrosopumilus sp. | reverse complement strand
CGTCGTCTAGCTTGGTATGATACTAGTCTGGGGGACTAGTGGTCGCAGGTTCAAATCCTGCCGGTCCCATTACAATTTCAAAATTTTCAAGAGATTTTCAAAATTTTCAAGAGATTTCTCTTGCTTATACTGTTTTAATGCGCTGATAATCTTTTCTTTGGATGGATTCTTGTAAATTTTCTGTACTTTTTTTGCAATCCCTGAACCAATAAAAATCGCTTGAGTAACTGATGTTACATTTGATGGTCTTCTTTTAACACTAGAACTTTCAAAATCAATGAGAGTTGATTCTGTTGTTCCAACAATAACATGTTTTGAGATATTACTTAATTCACCATGATCAAAACCAATTTGATCTAAATTATAACAATCTTCAAGAATTTTTCTTATTGTTGATTTTAATTTTTTTGCACTACCTACACCTTTTGAAGAATTTACCCAATCAATAATTTTCTCTCCTTTTATGTACTCCATCACCAAAAAATTCTTACTTACATCAAGCATTTTTGGTCCGACATTTACTGAATTTACAAATTTCAATAAATCTCCCTCACTCTTCATTTCTTTTCTTTGTGAATCTGTTCTTCTAATTTTTAATGCGACTTTTTTACTTCCTTTTTTTGCAAGAACAACCACGCCAACGTATCCTTTTCCAAGAATCTCTAATTTTCCTAATGTCATGGGACCCGTCAAGGAAATTGATTTAATTTTTAATTTTTCTAATTCATTAATTCGGGACTTTATTTGACGTGATGTTGCTTTTGGATATCCAAGAATTTCCGAGTATGGCTCATCTACAAATTTCTTAATTGAAATGAAGGAATGTGCCATCTGTTGAGATCAACTCGCCTGCAACCTCTTTAATTGATTTGCTTAATCTCTTCTTTCCAATACTGATTTTGAAACCACGTTTAAAATCAGACTCTAGTCCTTTTGGTACGCCTGTCTGAGGATTATCTTTCAAAAATTTAGTCATGAATTTACCTGCATCTGTATGTTGTCTTTTCTCTAGAGAGATAATTTTTTTATTTTTACCTAACCAGATTAATTCTCCGTCTGAAAGATTTTTAGAAATAAAACTCTTAGAACTACCTTCTCTGAAAAATTCTGGTCCATTTTTCACACGAAGATCAGAAATTTTAGTTGACTCTAAAAAGAAAAAGAGATAGACATCTTTTTGTTGGTCTGTGAAAGCTTTACTTCTTAGCACCGTAAAACCAGCTAATTCTAACTGCGTACTCAATGATGAAGTAGCTCGCTTAATTTGTCCCCAAATTATATCTGGGCTTCTAGTTTTAAAATTAAATTTTATTGATAGTAAATTTTCCCAATGCTTGGTTGCAATTTTTGATTTCTTGTTCTTAAAAAATTCTATTTTTGGGTTTTCTTTAAAAGCTCTACACACAAGAATAAATTTTCCAATATTTTCATCAGAAATTGCTGCAGCTAAGTTTCTGTTACTATCTATTGGATCAATTATTACCAAAGATGTGTCAAATTTTTTTGAAGTTTTTCCTATCACTTGATTTTCTTCAATTTTAGAAATTGATTTTATCATGTTTTCAAAACTTCCAAAATGTAAAATCAAAACTTCTGAAACATAACCACTAAATCCTTGTTTTGCAATTTCTGCACCGTAAATTTGATTTGCTTTTAGGAATGTTTTCAAAATTCTAACATCATCTCTCATTTTTGGTGTTAATGACTTTGACATGAATTTAGTATGAAATGGTGACCTGTCTGCTGCGCTTTTCCATTCCCTAACTTTAACATCATAAAATGGAACTACATTGATCTTGGTGTCCTTCATTTTAGCCTCAACATATGGATGCTCAGAGTATCTTACGTATGGAGAAAATTTTTTCAATGAGTCAAAACCAATCTTTTTAGAAATTCTTTCAAATTTCTCTTCTGATGTAGATTTTTTGAATCTTACAAAAATATCTACATCTGCATCTTTTGATAGCCATGTACCTTTAGCAAATGAACCTCCAAATTCTAATCCAATAATTTCAGGAAACTTTTCAATTTCATTCTTAACTAATTTTAATGCTGATTCTGCAATTTGTTTTTTTGATTTTTCTGCTGTTTTTGTAGGAATTACATTTTTCATAATATTGGAAATTATTTTCTTCATTTTACTGCAATTACCTCCTCTAAATCAGAATAGATTGGTCCACTAGATGTAAGTTCACTTTTTTTCAATTTTATGCCAGAAATTTCCTGCATTCCAAAATCTACAACCTTTTTCTCATTCAATTCTTTTGTTATATCCCCGATCTTCTTTTTAATTCTAAATATTGTAATGTGAGGTTTGAATGGTTTATCTGAAACTAATCCTAATGGTTTTAGCACATTTTGCACTTTATCTGCCAATTCAATAAGATTTCTTCCTCCCTTCTCATCTGTTCCAATCCAAATCACTCGTGGGAATTCAGGTTTAGGAAATGCTCCTATGCCTTTCAAGTTTATACTAAATTCAGTAAACTTGATTGTTTGCAATGATTCGATGACTTTTTGCACTAATTCTTCTGAAATTTCACCTAAAAATTGTAACGTAAAATGTAATTGCTCTGCATTCACTGGTTTTGCATCAATTTTAAAATTCTTTTGAAAATCCTTTATCGAATCTTTTACATTATTATTTGAAATTTCAATTGCCACAAAAGTTCGCATTACAACTTTCTTTGACGTATCTTTATAATAATTTCCGGTAGCTTCATAGACGAGCTTAGTTTTTGATATGCGATGACAAAACTAATTGTATGCTTGACAGGCATGCCTGGTGCTGGAAAATCTACTATTGCTGAAGGACTAAAACCAAAAGGATACGATATTGTCAATATGGGCAACGCAGTAAGAGAAGAAGCTAAAAAAAGAAATCTAGAACCATCAAGATCAAACCTTGGAAAGTTAATGCTTGAACTTAGAGAAAAAAATGGACCTGGTGCAGTGGCAGAATTAGTAAAACCACAAATTGAATCATCAACTTCAAATGTAATTTTAATTGATGGTGTTCGCTCAAATGATGAAATTGAAGTTCTAAGAAAAATTGGAAATGTAAAGTTATTAGCTATTCATGCATCAACTGACACCAGATTTGATTTCTTACAAAAGAGAGGCAGATCAGATGATCCTCAAACGAAAGAACATTTTGAAGAAAGAGATAATCGTGAATTAGGTGTTGGAATTAGTAACTCTATTGCATTATCTGATTATGCAATATCAAATATTGGATTAACAAAAGATGAATTAATAGAATCAGCATATGAAATTATCCAAAGTTGGGTAGAATGAAGATTCCAAATTTTAATTGTAAAATTGAGATGTTTTGTGCAATAAACCCTTCAGAAGATTCTGAAAAAACTCAAAAATCAATATCAAATATTTTTCCACACTCTAAAATTAAAATTGAAAATTCTTCAAATTATGCGGAATCTAAAGATCTTAACTCCTTAGAAAAGATATACGAGGCAGTTCATTCAAAACAATCTCAAAAAACTTTTCGAAGAAATATGCAAAAAAACCTAAGAAATGACTCTACTTGGTTTTATCTAAACAAACAAGCTGCATTTGTAGAAAAAATAGCCATTTGTGAAGAATCTGAAGAATCTCCATTAGGACCAATCAAAGTCATTCTCACTTCATCAAAAATTGATGAAATTATTGATTGGTTTGTGTATGGAGATGAAAATTAGCTAAGAAAATTCAATCATTTTTGACTATTTTTTTTAGTATGAATCTAAAATCCATTTTTTTGGATTATTAACAAATGTTCATAAAACTAGGCATAATTGCAGGAATAATTATTCTTGGAGGAATGGTCTTCTCAAATGAGATAGGCACTATATTTTCATCAACATCTGCTACTGTAGTTGATTCCATAAAGGATGATGTATCTAATCTCAGCTCTAACGCTGCAAATTCGGTAGAACAAAGGATTGATAATTCTGTAGATAAGATTACTGAAAAAACAAGTAATGCAATTACAAATGAAATACATGAAGTTGGAGATAAAATTCAAAATGAAATCTCTGATGTAAAAGAATCATCTCAAAAAGCAATTTCTGATTTTAATCCATTAGAATCAATTCAAAATGTTTTTACAAATTGGGATTTATTTTAGAAATTTAATTTGATTTAAACAACGAAACAAATTCTGGTAGTGCTTTTGCACTAGTATTTCTTATAGTCATATCCATCTCTGATGACATTTCAGTATTTTCTGGATTAACTTCTATTAACATCGCATTGTTTTGTTTTGCATATATTGGAATAGTATTTGCAGGAGATACTACAAGTGATGTTCCAGCAATTATCATCAAATCTGATTGGTTTGCATGAATTATTGCTTTTTGCCATACGTCTTGTGGAAGTGATTCTCCAAACCAAACAACATCTGGTCTCAAAATATTTCCACATTTGCATAAAGGAGGATTTTCAGAAAACTCTGTCATGATTTCATCATGAAAATCACAAACAGTACATTTTATTTTTACAATACTACCGTGTAATTCTAACACGTTAGTGCTACCTGCTTTTTGATCTAATCCATCAATATTTTGTGTCAAAACTACTATCTCTGCAAATTTCTCAAGTTCTGCAATTGCTTTATGTCCTTCATTTGGACTTGCTGAAAAAATATTATTTCTCCTCTCATTGTACCACTCCCAAACAAGCTTAGGATTATCATAAAACGCATCAATTGTAGCCAATTTCATAGCATCATAATTTCTCCACAGGCCATCTTTGCCTCTAAATGTGGGAATTCCACTCTCTTGTGAAATTCCTGTACCTGTAACAAAAACAATTTTTTGAAATTTCTTTATTTGATCTTTAAGCGATTCTAACATCATTTAATCTCTATTTCTAAAAGATCTCTTGCAGTAATTACTGAATTATGAATTTCATTTGCCTCTTTCAAATGTTCAACTTCATCTTTGTATCTTGCTGAAAAATGTGTTAAAATTAGATTTTTCACTTTAGCATTTTTTCCTAATGTAGCAGCTTGCTTTGCAGTTGAGTGATATGTATCTTGGGCCTTTTGTTTTTCATCCTCAAGAAATGTAGAATCAAATACAAGGTAATCACATTCTTCAAAAAATTTCTCTAATTCTTTTGTTGGCATTGTGTCTCCTGAAATACCTATTTTTTTACCTGGACGTTTTTCTCCCAACACATCTTCAGGTTTTATTGTTTTTTCATTAACTTTAACTTCCTTTCCATTTTGAAGTTTATTCCATAATTCTCCTTCAGGTATTCCTAATTCCTTTGCTTTCTCAACATTAAATCTACCCGGTTTATCTTTTTCTTCAAACAAATATGAAAATGCAACAATTGAATGATTTGCTTTACATGTATGTATTGAAAATTTTTCATTTTCAAATATTTTTTCATCTTTAATTGTATTGATTATAACAGGAAATGATAAACCAAAATTCAAAACTTTGATGTTTGCAGCAATAAATTCTTCAATCCCACTAGGTCCAAAGATTTCTAATGTTTCAGTTCTATTTTGCATAGACATTGTTTGTAATAATCCTAAAATCCCTACACAATGATCTCCGTGAAGATGTGTAACAAAAATTTTCATTTTTTTATTCCAACCTAATCCTGATTTCATATAGGAAATTTGTGCAGCTTCTCCTGCATCAAACATGAGAATTTCCCCTTCTCTTTCTAAACAAATACATGATAATCCCCTGTTTTCCGTTGGTTGTGCAGCTGAAGTTCCTAGAAATACAAGTTTCATTTTATCAAAATTGTCCTTGTCAAGCTTTTATGCCTATAGATCTGATATTTTTTTAATCCTTTTAGTTTTAGATTGTCTCCAAATTCTTTTTTGTACATTATGGCCATCTTCTTTCTTTTTGGCATAATAGTCACAAATCTCTTTATAATTTCTTCAGGTTTTTCTGATGTCTTTGTATTTTTTCCATATGGAAAGTCTGTGACAACGCCATCAAATTCATTAGATATGTTCTTAATTTCTTGAAAATCTGAATGAATTACTTTTGATTTGTACCCATTTTCTTTAAGATTTTTTTTTGTGACTTCAACCATTTTTTCATCAAAATCTAGGCCAATTCCGTGAATGTCCATTGATTCTGCTTCTAAAAGCGTTGTACCTGTACCGCAAAATGGGTCACACACTGTTTCTCCTTTTTTTAACCCAATTAGGTTAATCATTGCTCTTGTTAATTTCCAATCTAATTCATGTGGCTGAGATATTGCTTTTTTTGGTCTTCTTTTCTCCTTTGTTATTTTGGAAAATCCAAAAAAATTCTCTTTATTTGTAAAAATTAGATATACTGTGATATCTGGATTTTCAAGTTTAACTTTTGCATTGGAGAATTTTGAAATCATATCTCCCATAGAATTTTCTAATTCTGGTATGTCAAACTGATTTGAAGATAAGTTGATAATTCTACAAACAAACGTTTTTGCATTTTTTAATATCTCAAAATTCCCTTCATCTAAAAACAACCCCGACATTTTTCGTAATATTTGTCCTGAAGTTTTTAGAAATGATGCCCTTTTTGAAATTTCATACCAATTAGTTTTTGATTGAACAATTACTAAATTTGAAATAACTTTAATTTTAGAAAATCTATCAAAAGTTTTAGCAATTGCGCTAATCTCATCTATCGCAAGTTCTAATTGATCTTTAGATAACACAAAAAAACTTTCTGGCATTATACTATTGCCTTTGCAATTGTATTTGATACATCAACTATTGATGTTTTACCTGGAATTGTATTTGCACTTACAATTTTTGTGACTCCCGATTTCTTTATTTTCTTTTCAGCATCATTCATCAAAAGTGCATGGGTACATGCAACAAAAACTCTTTTACACTTTTCTTTTTTCAGGAATTTTGTTGCGTTAACTATACTTCCACCAGTACTGATCATATCATCAACTAAAATTAGATCACGTCCCGTAACATCAGCTTTTTTTGTTTTTATCTGAACTTTTCCGGTTTTCCTATCTCTTTTCTTTTGCAATGCAATGTATTCTATTCTCATCTCTTTTGCAAATTTTCTTGCTCTTTCTTTTCCACCTTGATCAGGTGAAACAATTAATGGATTTTTTAGGCTCAATTTTTTAAAATATGCAGCCAGATCTGGTACAGCTGACACATTCTTAGATTTTATGGTGAAGTATCTGAGCCCAATTAAACTGTGAATATCTACAGCAATGAGCTTTGATGCCCCTGCACCTCTGAATAATTTTGCTAGAACCTTCATGGTGACAATTTCTCCTGGCAAAAATTCTCTATCTTGTCTGGCATATCCCATGTAAGGAATTACAACAATTACTTCAGATGATGTTTCTTTTGCTTTTGAGATTAATGATAATGCTTGAACGAGATTTGTATCAACAGGTGGATAAATTGATTGAACAATAATTGATTTTCTTTTAGATACAGTTCCCTTTAGTGTGATCTTACTTTCTCCATCTGGAAAAATTCTTACACTTGATTTTACTAAATTCGCTTTAATTTTTCTAGCTAATTTCTTTCCTAAATCTTCAGAGGCTTTACCACAAATTACTGATAGTTTAGTCAACAAGAAAATGTGTATTAATGGGATTCTTAAGTTTTGAGAAAATTATTCGTCTTCTCCGCTTCCACGACCAATGTCACCTGTACCATATTCATCAATAACCTTCTCCCTCTGTTCTTTTAGTCTATCAATCTCTTCTTGTTCACGTTTTTCATCTCCTTGGTAAACTGTTCTAATTGGCCATGGAATTCTGATGTCATATCTCTTGAATTCTTCATACATGATAATTCTCATATCAGTTTTTGTTTTGAATTGTGCACCATAATCTCTAACATACACCCATAACGAAAAATCTAATGAAGAATCATTAAACTGATTAAATCTAACTACCGGTTGATTAATGTCTACATGAATATCTTTGTCACAACCACAACTTGGTTTATTATTATCTAAATATGGACATCTTCTTTGTCTGATCAGGTGTCTGCCTTTAGTATCAACTACTTCTCTCATCGCACGTTTTCCTACTTTTACAAGAATTGCTGAAACTTGCTTTGGATCATTTAGATAAGAAACACCAACATTAACAATAGCAGGTACCATCTTTACTCCCTGTGTGTAATTTACAATTTGAGCATTAACTAATTGTCTTGTTGGTATTATGGCCATTGATTCATTTAATGCATCTCTAACGTATGTTACTCTGGGAGTAATTTTATGAACATATCCATTATATCCAGTATCAAGTTTTATGCGCTCTCCCTCAACGAATATCTTGTCTCTTCGAATTAAAATATAGGCAAAATAATTTTGCATTGTTTCTTGTAATGCTAAACCTAATCCAATTGCTAACCCTCCTGTTGCAGTAGCTAACACAATTAGATCAACCCCCCACCAAGCAACGACTCCTAAAACTGTTGCAATAAAAATACCAACTGGAAGAACTTGTTTTGCAGATCTTGGAATTCCCTCTCTTTTCTTTTTTGCATATCCTGGAGGACGGTTACTTGGGATGATCGGTTCATATCCATGTGTCCTTTTTTCTTCTCTCCATACATCAATTGGAAATATTTCATCTGGTTTTGCTCCAGGTCTTAATTTTCTTCCTGATTGGTTGTGACCAGAAATACAATTTTGATAATATTTTTCATATTTCTTACGTTCTGATTTTTTCCATTCTTCAAATGGTTTATCAATTAATTTTTCATATCCTCCAATCGGATTTCCTTTTACAGTCCTGAACTGTTCTAATTTTTGCATCCCATCTTCTGACTTTAACATTTCTTCAAATTCTTCTTCTGTTAGATCTTCAGGTGTAATTTTTGGCGGAACCCATTTGTATAATTTATGAAATAGATCTCCCTCATCATCAACGAATCCTCGCATTTCAAACCAAGCATCAAAATCTTCTTTTTCTAAAATTGATTTATCACGTTTGGTAAGTGCTATAGGAATAAGATGTGATATGGTATAACCTATGACTAGAATATTGAAAGTATTGAGAATTTTAGCAAATATGTCATGAGGTGATATGCTTTCATCACTAACTATTGCAACATCTTCATCTAATAGAAGGCCAGTTTGAATATGGACATTAATTGCTGTGATTAATGCAATTGCAAAAAAAGGCAGTACAGCTCTTCTAAGAAATCTCGAAAAATGTGGTTTTTGGTAATAGAATTTTTTTGAACCTACCCAAAATGAAAATTTTCTATATCCTATTACAATCCCAATAATACCTACTATCATAATTGTAAATGCTAGTTGTAATGACTCAGAGGATGCTAGAAGTTGTGAAACTGTTTCAAACTCTCCAGCTGAAATTTGAGTCAAGTCTTCTTCAGCCATGATTAATCACTATCTCTCTTCAATTTGTGTCCTAGAATACAAACGTTAAGGAAAATTATCATTATTCACAGAAAAATTTTGTGCGTGTTGAGCCTGTAACCTTTAACAAGGGTAAAAGGACTAATTACTAAATGACCTATCAAGAATCAGTTTGGAACGATTCTCCTTCGCTTAAATCATACACACTATCAAATTTTCGTGATCTTCCACAAATTCAAAAACTTTCTGAAGAAAAACAATTTGAAATGGAAGTTGTGGGAAACGTTTTGCCATTTAAAGCAAACAACTATGTTGTTGAACAATTAATTGATTGGGATGACATCCCTAACGATCCAATGTATGTTTTAACATTTCCTCAAAAAGGGATGTTGAAACCTGAACATTACTCAAAAATGGAAACTACCTTAAAAAATACTTCTGATAAAAAAGAAATTGCAACTGTTGCAAATGAAATTCGTTTACAACTTAATCCTCATCCTGCCGGACAAATGGAGCTAAATGTTCCAACTTTAAAAGATGGTACAAAACTATATGGAATGCAACACAAATACAAAGAAACTTGTTTATTCTTTCCAAGTCAAAGTCAAACTTGTCATGCATACTGTAGTTTTTGTTTTAGATGGCCACAATTTGTAGGAATGGATGAAATGAAATTTGCAATGCAAGAAGGCGAACAACTTGTTCAATATGTTTCAGAGCATCCTGAAATTACTGATGTTCTATTTACAGGTGGTGATCCAATGATTATGAAAGCAAAAATGTTTTCAAAATACGTTGATGCTTTAATTGAATCAAAATTACCAAATCTCAAAACAATTAGAATTGGAACAAAAGCTCTCTCTTATTGGCCATACAAATTTTTGACAGATTCAGATTCTCAAGAAATGTTAGAAGTTTTCAAAAAGATCACTGACAGCGGCCTGCATCTAGCATTTATGGCTCATTTTAACCACCTAAATGAATTATCAACTGGTGCTGTACAATCTGCAATTAAAGAAGTAAGAAAAACAGGTGCACAGATTAGAACCCAATCGCCAATTTTAGCTCATATCAATGATGATGCAGAAATGTGGGAAAAAATGTGGACAAAACAAGTCCGACTTGGTTGTATACCATACTACATGTTTGTAGTAAGAGACACAGGTGCTCAACATTACTTTGGGGTTCCTTTAGTTAGAGCATATGAAATCTTTAGCCAAGCATATTCAAGTGTTAGTGGATTAGGAAGAACTGTTCGTGGACCTAGTATGTCTGCAACCCCTGGAAAAGTCCAAGTCGTTGGAACTACAGAAGTTAATGGCGAAAAATTACTAATTTTAAGATTTTTGCAAGGACGAAATCCTGATTGGGTAAAAGAACCATTTTTTGCAAAATATGATGAAAATGCAATTTGGCTAGATGATCTAAAACCCGCATTTGGTGACAAATTCTTTTTTGAAGATGAACTAAACACCATAAAAGCAGCAAAAAGTAGTTAATTTCGATAATTTTTTTTAATTTACCTGACCATCTTGACAAATCTATCTTACTTGATAACATTAGTAAATTGCTTTTCTAAAATTATCAATTGAACGCAGATCAAGTATTACAGACTATACAAGATGAAAAAATTTCATTCATTGATTTTTGGTTTGTAGATATTTTTGGCGAATTACATAATGTTGGAATGCCAAGCTATGCAATTGATAAAAGCAGTTTTGTCAACGGTCTTGAAAAATTAGATGCAAGCTCAATTGTTGGATTCAAATCTGTAAATAATTCTGATATGATCTTAATGCCTGATCCAAATTCATTTAAAATTCTTCCATCTGATTATGATCCTGGTAATAGAAAAAATGGTAGAATATTTTGTGATTTGTATGATGGTAGTACAGATGAAAGTTCAAGATACAACAGAGATTCAAGAGGTATTGCATACAAAGCATCACAAAAATTAAAAGAATTCGGATTTACTCACACAAATTGGGGTCCTGAAATAGAATTTTTTGTTTTTGATACCATCAATGTTTATCCTTCTCCTTATGCTGCAACACATTCCTATGGTGGCTCTGGTTACTCAATTGAATCAAAAGAATCTCCATGGGCTAAAGGAAACGTTAGTACTGCTATAGATATCAAAGAAGGGTATTATCCATCTCAGCCTAAAGATACACTTGAAGGATTTAGAAAAGATGTCTGTGATGATTTGTATAATTACTTTGGAATTAGAATAGAAGCTGAACACCATGAAGTAGCAACTTCTGGTCAATGTGAAATTAATCTTGTTTATGATGAAATGATACAAATGGCTGATTATGTTATTGGAGTAAAAAATTTAGTGAAAGTTAAAGCTAAAAGAAAAAACAAAGTTGCAACATTTATGCCAAAACCAATTTTTGGTGATAACGCATCAGCAATGCATACTCATCAAAGTTTGTGGAATGGAGACTCAAATGAAATGTATGATGAAAATGACGAACTTGCACAAATGAGTCAAATTGGAAGATACTATATTGGAGGAATTTTGAGTCATGCATCAGCTTTATGTGCAATTTCAAACCCAACAACTAATTCCTACAAACGTCTTGTTCCTGGATTTGAGGCACCTGTCAATGTTTGTTGGGGATTAGCAAATAGATCTGCTGCAATTAGAGTTCCAATGTATAATAGAAATCAATCAAAAAGTAAGAGACTTGAATATAGAGTTCCTGATCCCACTGCAAATATCTATCTCCTAGAAGCGGCATTATTACTTGCAGGTTTAGATGGGATTAAAAATAAAATTGATCCTGGTGATCCAATTGAAGAAAATGTATACAAACTTTCTACAGAAAAGAAAAGAGAATACAAGATTGGTTCATTACCTGTATCACTAAAAGGCGCTCTTGACTCTCTATCATCTGATTCAAAATTCCTTGAAGATGTATTTACAAAAGATTTTCTTGATGTGTATTCTGAATTAAAGTATAAAGAATATGTTGCATTTGCTCAAACCCCTACAGCATGGGAAGTTTCAATGTATGCTGATGCATAATTGGTACAAACACTAAATTAAATTCATTAAAAGAAACTTGTAGAACATTTTTAAAATCTAATCCAACTTTTCTTAATATGAAAATCATCTTTATTCTTCTTTTATTGATAATTCCAGGCTCCATTGGTTTAGCATATGGGCATACTGTTGATGCAGTTGGAGAATATAGAGTAGAAATTGGATGGATGAATGAACCAGTTGTTTCTGGTGAAACAAATGCAATTGAATTCTATGTTAGTCCATTAGTTTCATGTCCTGAAATTCCAGAACCAATCAAATGTGCAGAATCTCAAGAATTTCAAAATGGAGTCGAAGGTTTAAAAAAAACAGTAAAGATGCAATTAATTTTCAAAGATGACAGCATAACACTTCCACTTTCACCTGATCATGACATTCCTGGAAAATATTATGCATTCGTTAATCCAACTATATCTGGATTTTATCAAGCAAACATGTTAGGTTCAATTAAAGATACTCCAATTAGTCTATCAATGCATCCTCCAAAAGTTGTAGAGCGTTCATACATTGAATTCCCTGAACCATCTGACATTACTGTACAGCAAATGATTGATGGTC
The DNA here is from genome assembly GCA_016125975.1 of Candidatus Nitrosopumilus sp. Taxonomy (GTDB): domain Archaea; phylum Thermoproteota; class Nitrososphaeria; order Nitrososphaerales; family Nitrosopumilaceae; genus Nitrosopumilus. The sequence continues at coordinate 20,626 of JAEFCZ010000073.1, read as the reverse complement.
ATACTGCATTGATTGAAGATATTGGTGATCTAAAAGATTCTGTAAGAAATTTAGAAGAAACTAAACAACAAACAGATATGAGTTATGTAGGAATTGGTGTTGGATTAATTGGTATAGCAATTGCAGTTGTTGCACTTGGAAAATCTAAAAAGAGTTAATCAGAATTCATAAAATCTTTTCTTCTTCTCAAAATTATATACAAAATAGCTCCAATTGCAATAATTGCTAATCCAACAAGAACTACCTCGACTTCAAATTGTAATGCCATGTAAACAGTTGTTCCAAAACCAAATAATGGCAAAATTGGGAATTTTCCAATATTTGCTGGAACTCTAAATGGTCTAATACCAGGCTTGAATTGAAGGTTATTTAGAAACTGTTTATTAATCAACCAGGTTAATGATGTTTGGATTTTTTCTGATTCCCATCATTGCAATTATTTTGACAATATTTTTTTGTCCGATATAGCAAAGTAGACTTCCATTATCACGCAACACTTTGAAAGCCTGCTTTGCCAAGTCCTTATACAGTGACAAAAACTCGTCATGGTATAATGGATCTGTAAATATCAATGACACAGAACCAAGTGCAATTTTCACATCCTGGAATTTTTTGTTGTAAAGCTGAACTGTCTTTGGTAGAATTACCTGCTGCTTTTTTATCACCCTTTGGAGTTTTGTCTTTTTCTCTTTTTTTACAATCTCACGATGTAGTTTTGATATACTTTTGTCACCGTTTTTGACCTTTTCTATCTCTTTTTTTGGTGCCTTTTTTAGAATCTCAACGCCTTTTTCATATGTTCTGCCTGAGACATTTGCCATTTTACCAAGCCCATCTCTAGTCTTACCCTGTGGAAATATTTCCACAGGGTCTGCCTTCTTTCCAGTTTTCATGCGTATTTCTGCTTGTTTTTTGTAATGGGGTTCTAGTTTTTGCGCAATCTCAATTTGTTGAATTGGTGATAATTGCCTGCCCTGTAGATTTGACTCACCAACACAAATTATTTCATCTGTTTTTGTAGCAAATTTTCGAATTGCGGTTTTAGGTTTTATCCCTAATTCCTTACAAATTTTATATCGATGGTGTCCATCAAGAACAACTAATCCGCTCACATTATTTTCTAATAATACATTGCAAGCTTCTGCCAAGTCTTCATTAAATTTGATAGTGATTAATCCTTTAGTCATTACATCTCTAGCCAATGAAATACTCCAAACCCATCTTCTGAGAGAAATCCACGCCTAACATTGTCAAAATTTGTTCCTGAAAAATCATCTTCACTACCAAGTTCAATTGATATTCTAAACAGATCTCTGAATGAAATTATTCCTACAGGTTCTTCTTGTTGATTTTTTACAATTATTCTTGAAATTTTTCTCTCTAACATCTTTCTTACAACTTTATACAATGGTGCAGCTGTATGTGTGGATTCATAATCGTGAGTCATAAAATCAACCACTTTATTTTTCTCTGGCAGTCTTCTCGCAAAATATTTTACAAGATCACTTTTTGTAACAATTGTTTTTACTTCTTGTTCTTTTCCTATAGCCAATGAACTAATTCCTTTTTCTACCATAATCTTTGCAGCATTTTTGGGAGTTGCATCTTGTTCAACAAATTCAATAGGTTTCATAATATCTGTAACAGGTATTTTTTCTAATCCTCTTTTTGTGGTCTCTGAGAACAAAAGTAGTCCTATGCCTTTTTCAGTAATTATGCCAACATGTTTTCCGCCATCATTTACAATTAACCTACTAATCTCTGTGTTGAGAAGCATTTTGATAGCATCAGAAATTGTAGAATTTTTGATAATAGAAATTGGTTTGTTTGAAATTTCGGTAATTGTCAATTCTTAATTTAGAAGATTTTTTGTATAAAAACTACAGATATAATTTCCAATTCTGATTGTAATTTTAGAATTTCAACTTTGAAAATTAATATTCCTCTTTATACTGAATTGACAAAAAATTATGCTATGGCAAAATTTACAAAAATCCTTGTTCCACTTGATGGTTCTACAAATTCCACGCGTGGTTTGGATAGAGCAATTGAAATTGCAAAAGGTAGTGGTGCTGAAATTACAGGATTTTATGTATTTCACTTACCTATAGCAGCAGGAATAAAGTATACACAAAAAATGAAAGACGATGCCCAAAAAAAGGCTGTAAAAGCTATTGGTCCTGCAATGAAGAAAGCACAAAATGCAGGTGCCAAATTCAAGTATCAAACAGGCGGCGGCCACACTGGTTCTGAAATTGTCAAATATGCACAAAAGGGCAAATTTGACATGATTGTAATTGGTGCAAGAGGTATGGGTGGTGCAAAGGAAGCATTTCTTGGTAGTACATCAAATTATGTTATGCACAAAACCAAGATACCTGTACTAGTTGTCAAATAGTACATCTTTCTAATTTTTTTATTTTCAAATTCTTGGTATTCTGTAAATGTAATAACCTACAAGTATAGGAATTATGAAAAATTATTTGGACGGTACTGAAAATGGTTGAAAGCAATTATGATATTTTAGGAATCGTTGAAGGAACTACTGAAAAAGAAATTCGTGATGCATTTAGAAGACTAGCCTTGCAATATCATGCTGATCGTGGTGGAGAAAATGAACAGTTTATAAAAATTAAACAAGCATATGAAGATCTAAAAATTGGTAAAAAATATCCTGAAACGGATATTGAAAAAATAAAAAATTCAAGAGTTTATTCTGATGAATCTGAATCTGATGTAAGAAGAAAAAATCAGATTCTAGGTCAACAATTATCTAAAGAAATGAAAACAGCTGAAGAATGGGCAGGTGCATTAAATAGAGCAAATTCAACTGCGTCAAGATTATTTGGTTCAAAAACCCTTGGTGAAATTGAATTAGAAAGAAAAGCTAATGGTGCATTGTCTATTAAAGGAAATTTTATGGCTGGGAGTTTAACTTATGATGGCCCAATTATCATGCAGGGAAGCATCACCAGTCCTTCATGGACTAAAGAATTTCAAACAAACATTCATCTAACAAAAGGAGATTTCAAATTTCTTGATCCTGTAGAAAATAAGTATAAAATTGAAAATGGTGCTATAATCACTGTAGATAATGGAAATATTGTAGTGGGAAATATTTTTGGTAGAAAATTTAGAGTTGAAGATCCTGATGGGAAAGTTGGTGTTTATAAAATTCTGGAACATAGAACTCTAGTTTCTGCTCCAAATGGTAAAATCATTGCTGAAAATGTAGTCAACACTGTATCGTTAAACGCTGATACAATTATTGTTCTAAATGTAGAAGACGATGTAATAATTTCTGCACGTGAAGTTTTATTTTATGGAGGAAAACTCACTTATGATTCTGTTATCAAACTAAAAGAAAGCGGTTCTATCCGATTCTTTGAAAATTTCTCAATTCAAGGATTAAGTGGTGATGCCAAAATTGAATTAGAAAATGGCAAAAAAATCAGATTATTTGATCTCAAAACAAAGAAAATTAAAGATTTGGCTGATGAATTTGTATCTAACAAAGAAAATTATGCAAATGATGTAACAATGGTTGGTCATGGATTTACGATTACATATGAAATGTTAAACAATCTTTCAAAAAAACCAACAAAAAAACAAAAATCAGGTTGGGCATCAAGATTTGGCTTTTCTAAAAACTAATCAGATTATGTAAAATATTATAAAATTTAATCTGATTTTGTTCCAAAACCATCAAACATTTTTCTTCTAACTTCAAAAATATTATAACCATATTTTTGCTTTAATTCAATTATACATAATTCTGTAAATTCATATTCTGAAAAATCTGTGAAAATATTACGTACATTTTCACCAACTACTAGACTGTTTTTTGGACAAAGTGAATTAATTTTAAAACATCGATTTACAGTAGGTCCAAAAACATCACTTATTTTAGAAGTAGTACTTTCTGCTACCTTGACAGGTCCATATGTTAAACTAATTTTATAATCTAATTTCGGCAAATTTTCTTTTTTGAGTTGTTCTTGTAGTTTTCCATTAGATTCAACCATACATAAACAACATTCTAAAATATTTTTCAACATAGCATTATTGTTGGTATCAATATTTGCAAATCTAAACATTAAAGCATCTCCAATATTTTTTATAACTTCTCCTTTATGATTAAGAACAATTTTTGCCATAAAATTCAAAAAGATTTCATATAGTTTAGTAATGTCCTCATCAGATAATTTTGATGATATTCTAGTAGAGTCTGCCATATCAATCACACCTACACAATCATTTTCTTCATGTTGAGAAAACTTCAACAACATATCTCCTTCAAGTTGTTTAATCACTTCCTCCTTTTCTTTAATTTCAATTAATGATTCTTGTAATTTTTGTGCCATTGAATCAAATGCATTAGATAATTCTCCAATCTCATCTCTTGTTTTAATATCAGTTCTTACATCAAAATCCCCGCCTGCAATTTTATTTGCAGCACTTTTCAATTTGATTAGTGGTCTTGATAATGATTTTGACATAACAAAAGCAACAATTCCCATTACAGCAGTTATTACTATCCCTGTAAACAATATTCTATCTTGCAAAATATTTATTGGCTTTTCTACTTCTCCTTCATCAATTTCTGCAAGTAAAACAATTCCTAAATCTTGAGCACAATATGAAGAACCGTAAATCGGAATATCTCTGTAATCAGGGTAAAATCCTATATTTTCTTCTCCTTGAATGAAACATTTTTGCACACCCACAGTATCTACTCTTTGTTCAAATACAGCATTTTCAAAAAATCTAGATTCAGATAACATTACAAAATCATCATTTACAATGTATACTTCACCAGTTTCTCCTAACCCACTTCTATTAAGCAAAATATTATCAATTGCAGCTGTCCTCATTCTTGAAATAATAACTCCAATTGATTCGTCACCAATTTTACTATCTGATGCATAAACTGGAGATATCACAATCATCTTTTTGCCAGATTCTGCTGGTTCAAAATCTACAAAAGATTCCTTTAATCCTCTTTGAAAATACTCATTTTGAGAGTAATCTTCATCAGATATTCCTACAAGTGAAAAGAAAACATTTCCATCCTTTCCAATTATCTTAACATCTTCAAATCCGATTGAAAATCCAATTAGTTCCTGAAATGCTTGTACTTGAATTAGAAAATCCCTACGTTTTTCTTCTTTAATGGATTTTAGTTGCATTTCTGGCACTTTATTCATCTCTGTAATCAAAAATTCAATCATAGGATCATTTGCTAAAATTTGATTTTGCTCAATTCTTGATTCAAAGAGTAATCTCAGAGTTTCTCCACGTACAGTAGATTCTCCAAGTAATTGATCTCCTGTTCTTTGTTTTAGAATCTGATCAGCATAATTGAAACTAAGAAATCCCGTAATTGTCAACGCAATTACTGATACAACCATTACCAACAAAATGAGTTTTTTATCTAGATTAAATGAGATTGACAATTTCGTTCTATGTTTATTTTATGTAAATATCAAGGCTTCTAGTATTCCTGAGTATATTACACTTACAATAATTCTTCAAGTTGATAATTACTATTATTGATGAAAATAAGATGTATTATTTAATTATGAAATTTGCATTTTTATTATTATGAAATTCCTAGCATTTTTTTCAATTCTTGTTATTTTGGGCTCAACATCTTTTGCTTATGGAGAAGAATCATCATAGATATTCCATTTGGTGCATATAATCCTGAACTAAATACTCCTGCAGAAGTTTGGTATGATCCTCCTGTAATCAAAACTCATGAAAAAATTCAATTTGTGTACCAATTCTATGATCCACAAACAAATTCTAATCTTGCAGAGATGAAGTATAATTTTGTAATTTTTTAAAAAACTAGTACAAGAAATTTAATTTTAGTTGTGATTGGCTTTTCAATTGTTATAGTCTTGATCAGCTTTTCTGGTGATTCTTGTGGCATACAACATATCTCTATTCTAAATGAAATCGCTTCATATGAAAAGTCTCTAGACCCAGAATTTTGTGAAGTTATAGTAGAAAAAATTGATGTGTTTAATGATATGTGTGAACCTCAAATAGAGATTTTAGATTGTGGCTAAGGCATTATGTCTGTCAAAAATGTGATTCCAAAATAAATTAACATTAAACTTAGGCCAATTATCAATGCCTTGTAATTTCTGTTTGAAAGAATTTTAGAACTTTTTTTAGCAAGATATGCAACGGTACCTAACCATGCAAAATCCATCCAAATATGTAAAACAAATACAACTAGTATTCCTGCAAATGCCCAAATCAACATTGCATCTGAAATTAATTTGAACCCAATTGTTAACCACCAAATTATAAAAAATGGATTTAATGCACTAAGTACAATTCCTGCAATTAATGGTCTCTGCTTTGGATTAGATGATACTAGTTCTTTGTTTCTAAGTACTGATCTAATTTGTATTCCTGCAAATACAAAAAGTGTAATTGCACCTAGAATAGAAATCACGATTCTAAACTCTGGTAATGATTCTAACGAAAAAACACCAATTCCTAACAAAACAACTAGTGGAAATTCGACAATTGTATGACCAATTGCCATCTTGTATCCTGCCTTTGCCCCTTCCCTTAATCCATATGATACATTTGCTGCAAAAAGTGGACCTGGTGCCATCACCCCCGATGCTGAAATTACTATTACTAGTACTGCAAATTCAAGAATTTGAACCATTACTCATCAAGAATGTTTTTTATTTGTGAAATAAACATTAATTGGAAAATTCTATCTGTACATAGAATCTTTAAGATGTTTTGATTCTGTTTCTGCTTCTTTTATTATTTCTTCGGCTTTTTCAGCTTCTTGTTGTAATGATGGAATATTGCATGAAACTCCTGGAATTAATTGTGACATTGCCATACAAATTTGTGCACTTGATTTGAAATCTGGACCTTTACCATCAGTATTAAAAATTATTACAATTACATCTTGTTCTATTATACTTCCTTCATTTAGCAACACTGCTGGAATGCCTGGCACTGTTCCGTGACTCAAGACTTTTAGTCCTGCTTTTTTAATTTTTTCTCGAGCAGAATCTGTGTTTCCAATTGCCATGACTTCTTCGGCATTATTTGGGGAATTTACTGCAACACTACTAACAATTAATTCAATTTTGTGTTTCTTTGCCCACTTTAACATTACATTTGCTATAGTTCATGCATTGATTGATCTAAATTGAGATATGACAAAAATGTCCCAACTTTCAACTCTTCATTAACAAAAATTCTTGTTGCAAAGTTTGGTTTTCCTTCTTTAATGATACTAATTGGAGGAAAACTATCTGAAGAAATAACTCCTGCTAATTCAAATTGTGATGTATGAATCATTGATTCAGTTGCAATTGCACTACTGAAACCAACTGATGGGAATCCATCAATAAGATAACCTCCTTCTAAGTTCACTGATTTTAGCTCTTTAATTCTAATTCTTGGAAACAATGAATATTTTTTGTATTGATAGAATAATAATTTTTGTCTATTTTTGTAATCTTGAAACAAGTGCCGCATAAATGAATGGTAATATTGTTGTAATTTCTGCATGAAGTGTTGCCTGTTTTGCGTCTTGTGTTACTTTTCCCCATGAAATTGCTTCTTTGACTAGTGCCCCACTGAGACTGCCATCAAATTCTTGTGCTGTTGTTATGTAAAATGCATAATCCATTCCATCTCTATACTGATTCCACCATAATGTGTGGTGTTTTGAAATTCCCCCTCCAATCATAAATGCACCTGATTTCTTAGCTTTGAAAATTAATCCTGAAAGTATCTCTGCATCTCCTATCATGTTTAATTTAAAATCGCTATGTTTTTGTGAAAACATCCAAATCTGACTTCCTACTCCTCCATCCATAATTCCTGGAACTATTACTTTGACATCATTTTTGTATGCCCAATAAAGATACGAATCTTCTCCTAGATGTTTTCCAATCATTTTACAAATGTCTGCAGTAGTCATTTCTTTTACTCCGTTTTGATATTCTTCTTCTAAAAATGCCTGCATCTTTTCTTCAATAATTGGTCCATAACTCTCCATAGGAACTAGTACATTTCCTAATCTGTGAATGTCTTGTTCTGCTAGTTCTCTATCATCCATGGTAAAGGAACCTTCTTTGTAATGTGAAAAATGTCTAGCAATGTCGTGATCTAATGAACCACAAGTTACCATTGCTACATCAAACCATTTGTTTTTGATCATGTCTTTGATGATTCCTCTAGTTCCAGTTGATACTATGGCTGCCACAAATGAGACAAATCTAAGACATTCATCATCTGAAATCATTTCTGTTAAAATTTCTAATCCTGTTGAAAGATTTACTGATTCAAATCCTCCTGATTTGGATAATTCTTCAAATATTTTCTCAATTGATGTATTTGCATCAATTTCAATATCTTTTACTGGTCTACCTGGTTCTAACACGTTTTTTTCGTTGATATCAGATATAAATTCCTACCTTGGATAAAATTAAAAATTTAGTTTTTGTTTTTAATTCGTACTTTACTCTATTTTAATTCCAAAGATTATTCCATAGTAATCTGTGTATGCAACATCCGTAATTTTGACATTAAATTTTTCTAAAACTTGTTCCATGTGCTCAAATTTTACCATGTGTTGATTTGTTTTTATTTTGATATTTCCCTCTGTTACTACTTTTTCCCAATCAGGTATGTTATTCTCTATAAAATCAAAAATTTCATCATATTTTTTAATTTCAGTTTCATTCAAATTTAATTTCATTTTCACATAACGAGTTTGACTTTAAGTCTTGTGGAATACTTACTTTCGGCATAGATAAAAATGAGTGATTAGAATTTACATTATGGTTCACAAGGCAGGTCCTGAAAGAACACCTCTGTCAATAAAATCAAGACTAATTATTATTGCAATCATGTTTGTTATTATCAACTTGGTTTTTTATTTTGGATTTGATTTCTCAGATGAATCAAATGAATCAGAAAACTCTATAGAACTAGATGGCACAAATCAACCATCCAATGAGAAAAGTATAGATTTGAATGAAGGACTCGGAATTTCAATTAGTCCCTAATGTGTTCTATTTGGTGAATATCTAATAATATTGATGCATTTGTCTTTGTTCTAATCCTTCTTGTTCAAAGTGGTTGTGTGCTTTGCCTCCATCACGGTGTGCATGAACATGTCCATCAATATGACAATGTGTATTGTCAATCAAATTTTTCATGAATACATCATCTATGTTTAGTATCATGTTAGCTACTTCGACTGCAGTTTTGAAAACTTGTTGTTTTACAACTGATGTTTCTATAATTTCTGATTCTGACATGTTTGATATTTTTCTAATGTTAGAATTTATTCCGTACCATTTTATTTTGCCATTTGATTTTGCTGTCTCTGCTCGAAATCGTGTTAGTGTATCTAACATATCCATTCCTATGTTTTGTGCTAAAGTCAATGGTATTTGCTCTACAGCGTTTGCAAACCTCTCAATTGCAATTTGCTCTTTGCCTTCTACTGTTACAGAATATTTTCTAATTTTTTGTGCTATTATGCCTTCAACTGAGCCTGCCCCATACACAATAAACGGATTTTCTATGAAATTTCTTAATACATAAAATGCATTTTTGGCATTTCGGTGGAATTCATCTAAATATCGTTTTGAATTTGCTCGTAACAGCAAAGTTACAGATTTTGGATTGTTTCCTTCTACGAAGACCATTTTTTCTTCATCAACTGTTTTTTCATAAACTTTTTTTGCAAAACCTAATTCATCATTAGATATCTTCTCTATGTTTCCACAAGTCTTAGCACCTGTAGCTTTTTCTAACCACCATAAATCGTTGTATTTTACTCTCCTCATTGTTATGATACCTTTTTTTGCAAGAGCTTCTTGAACAAATTCGTTAACCCCTTTCCTTGATATTACTACATTTGCCCCTGAATCTACAATCTTTTGTACAAGTACCAACAAGTCTTTGTTTTCTTGATTGAGAAATTGACTCATTTGTTCTGGTGATTCTATTTCAATTCCTGCTTCTGTTCTGGTTCTCATTGTTTCTAATGATTCATTAATTAACAAAACTTTGGCATCTTTGATAGTTCTAGGCATTGCTGAACTGTCTATTGTTTTATCAATCACTGTACCTTTAATCAATTGTATTTCTGTAGTATTTCCTATCTTTTCTTCAATCTTGATGTCGTCAATGTCTATTTGCCCACTTTCTAAGTTAGATATGTCACATATAGCTTCAATGATAGTGTCTACAATCTTTGTATTTTCTTCATGTAGATCAAAAATTGCTTTTCCTTCTAAACATGTAGTTAGTAATTGTCTCATTATTTTTTTATCTCTTCTGTTTGATTTCATCTTGATTTCATCTAATACTTCTAATGTGTAATCTAGGCTTTTTTCATAACCTCTTGTGATTGTTGCAACTGGGATTCCAATTTTTAATAATTCTTCAGCTTCTTTGAGTAAACTACCTATCAAGACAGCTGCAGTTGTTGTACCGTCCCCAACATGAGTATCTACTGTGTTTACTGCCTCTATGACTGATTTAGCTGCTGGATGATCAACATCAACTTTTCTCAAAAATGCACCTCCATGGCTTGTAATGGTGTCTTCCCCAAGTATGTCAATGTACATTTTTTCCATACCTCGTGGACCCAGAGATGTTCTAACTATATCTGTCACAAGTTTTCCTGAAATTAGATTATACATTTGTGATTCTTGTAATCCAATTCGTGAAATATCTTGGTCAAGTAATCCTGGATATTTCATCCCTTTCAGTATCTTCTCAGATATTAAAACATACTTGATAAGAAATTTGATTTGTTAAAAATATGGAATATGGATACTATTGAAACTAAGATGCTATGTCTGTTCTGTTGTGGTCTTACTTGCAGCGTCATCTCCAGGACCTGATGAGTCTGGTTTGTTTCCTCCTGGCATAGCTTCTGCACCGCCTTTGAAATGTTTCAAATCCTCTCCTGCAATAACATCTTCCTCTGGTGGTACATAGTCTCGTACATCATGTCTTGCCTTTCCTGGATACTTGTTTTGTGTCGCATATGCCACAATGATGAATACAATAACTGACACAGCTGGTGCTACCATTGTATCTAATCCTGCCCATTCTTCTGGCATTGTAAAGAAGAAAGCGAATCGCAATATTGAACCAACAAGAAGCGCTGCAATAGCTGCTGGCATGTTTGCCTTTTTCCAAAACAATCCAAATGTTAATGGCGCAAATGCTCCTGCAAACATTATGTCAAATGCTAAGATAAGATAAATTCCTGGTGCTGGAACAAAGTAACCAATTATTGTTCCAACAATCATCATTGGTATGATCACAATACGAGTAGCTTTGAGTAGTTGGCTATCACTCCAATTTGGTTTTCCCATCCATCTTCTTCTAATGATTCTCTGCATCATGTTTCTAGAAATTACACTGGATATTGCTAATAGTCCACCACTTGCAGTAGACATTGATGCACCTATTACTCCCATTAATATTCCTGCACCAATTGCAAATGGCATAAATTCTGTAGATAGTATAGGCAATGCTAAGTCTGGCAGTGTGTCTGCTGGTAGATAGTAGAATGCTACAATTCCTAACATGCTAGTTGGAACTACGGTAAACAAAGTAAGTGCCCCGCCCATAAGCGCACCTTTTCTTGCTGTTTTCGGGTTACGGGCTGCAAATACTCTTTCCATAAAGTCAAGCGCAATAATGTCCCCTAATCCTAGCGCCAATATAGCTCCCCAATTGATCAGCGCACCATTGGCCATATCGTATAATCCCGATAGGTCCATGAATTCTGGCGGAGCATTGTTGTAAATGATATCCCAAGGGGTATCTGCAAAATTCCCTGCAAAGAAAAGGAAAGCTGCCCAGAATGAACCAATCGCAAGATAAACTTGGAACAAATTTGTATATGCTGATGCAAACAGTCCACCTGCAACTGTGTATATTACTACAACTAAAGCTGAAATTGCTATTCCGTAGAAATAGTCTATACCGAAAACTACTTCTAAAATAAATCCACTAGCAGCTAAATTACCTGCAACAAGAATTAGAAAACTAATAATCATAAGTACGCCAGAAATTCCTTCTGCACCGTTTCCAAATCTTCTAAAATAGAAATCAGGTAATGTAATCATTGACATTTTGTTTAGTGGTTTTGCATAGAATGCGGCTGTAATGAGTAGACACAATCCTAGACCAATTGGAATAACTGCTCCGGCCCAAAATCCGAATTCAAATACAAGTGCAATATTTCCCAACGTAGAGTTTCCATCAACTGCTTGAGCTGCAAGCATTGTACCAACCATGAATAATGGCAAACTTTTTCCTGCAACGATTAATCGCTTACCACTATTCTTGACAAGCTTACCTGCAAAGACACCCACTACAATTGTAATTACGATGAAGGCGGCAATGGCAATTTGGAAGCCCTCCATCTCTACCATGACTACATTGAATTTATCAAGCTATATTAGTATTGAATTTTTCAAGTATTCTACGTTTTTTGAAGGAATTTTTTATTCGTATTGTACATTTTATGAAATAATTTATCTAAATTAGATGTTTTTAAAGAAAATTTTACGATCTACATATAAGAACTTCATAATTTCATCATTTTGTAATTAATCTATTTTCAAAACAAATTTTCGATCAAATTTTAAACACCATTTTAATTCAAATTTTATTAATTCAAATTCCTTGTGTGTACTGTGGATAAACAATATGCTTTTGCAGTTATTCTAATTATTCTGGGACTTGGGTTGAATCAATCTGGTTCATCTGACCCATTTTACAGTGGTCTTGGTATGGGAATTGTTGCAATGGGTACATTGTGGGTTGCAATTCGATTAATCAAAGAAGTGAAAAAGAAAAGTACTTGAACTTTTCGAGTTCATAAAATAATATAAGCATTAAGAAGTTCTGTTTTATGTGCCAGGACAAGGATATTCTACATTTGGAATGAAGCCCTCTGTTACAACTCGATTACAAGAAGCCACTGATAAAAGCTATCCTGGAATGTTTCTACCTAGTACCTTAATCATCATAATGAATGAAGTTAAGAGAGGGTATTATTCAGTTGAACCCCATAAATTGAAATTAGATTTATCAGGTCGTTATAACACCATAACGATTAGGTCTGATGTAAAAGCATGGTTGGTAGAAAACCATAAAAAATTTGGTGATGAATATGAAAAAAGATACAATGTAAAATGCTTCACAAAATTTGTAAGTTATTTTATAGTTAACATGCTTGAATCAAAAAGTGATGCGCAAAATCATTCTATTAGTCTAAAAGAATCAGATTTTAATTGGCTTCAAGAAGAGTACAAAAAACAAAAAAAGAGTTTAAAAAATTCAAATAACAATACCAGCTTTGAACGATTTGCAGATGATTATATCAACGAATTACTTGTAAAGATTAAAGCTGCAAAAGAAATCTTAACAATCTAAATTTTATTTGTCCTGATCTAAATTTCTAAAAATATTGAAAATTAGAGTGGTGTCATAGTGTCGATTAATCGTGCATTAGTTACATGACCTTCTTTCTCCTGAATTTCAAGGTCTACAGTGTATTTCAAAGAGTTTAGCATGAAATTAACTTGTACATCCCAAGCTTCTCTAGGTCCTTTTTCAGGAATTTGAAATGTTTCGTTTACTCTAAAGTCACTTACATCTCCATATAATGCATTAATCACTCTTTTTGATTCTCTATCAATGTCTTCTTGTGTGCTAACATCTTGCATTGTTAATTTTATGATGAACAAATATAAAAATATTCTAATTTAATTTTTATTTCATTCTAAAAATATTATCATAATTTTTTAAGTCTTTTTAAAAATGGTTCTCTTTTTGCTTCATCTAATTTTTCTATTACTTTGAATCTATGCCAAATTGCAGTTTGATTTTCAGGATCAAGTTCTATTGCTTTGTCATACCATTTTAGAGATTCTTCATATTTTTTTAATAATAAAAGTAATTTTCCTTTATAGCTTATTCCATATACGTAATTTGGATTGATTTTTAGTGCTTTTTCACAGTATTCTAGTGCTTCTTCATATTTTTTTGAATGTTCTAGAAACCATACCATAGTACATATGGCAACAACATTTTTTGGTTCGATCTCTAATGCACATTCAAAATAAAATCTTGCTTGACCAAATTTTTTCAATTGAGATAAAGATGTGCCTTTGCTGTAAAGTGCCCTAACATTATTTGAGTCATATTCTAAAATTTTATCAAAACACTCTATGGCTTTTTTGTATAAACGTGTCCTATCTAGAACTAATCCTTTATTCATTAGAGCCTCAGTGCATTTTGGATCAACTTTTAGAGCCTTATCATAAAAGACAAAGATATCTTTGTTTGAAAATCCTGCAAAATCAAGTGTCCATCCCTTGGCTACTAATGCTTTGGTGTTTTTACTATCTATTTCTAATGCCTTGGTGTAAAATTTTATTGCCTCTTCATGTTTTCCTTGTTTTGTAAGTTTTTGTCCTTTTTCATATAGGATGTCTGATTGTTTAGAATCTTCTTCAATAGCTTTTTCTAAAAACAGTGTAGCCTCAGAATTCTTCTCTAGTCTACCCAAAATCAAACTTTTAGCATAAAGAGCAGCAGAATTTTTTGGATTATTTATCAAAACCTGATCAATTATTTTTATAGCTTCTTCATTCTGGCCTAATTTACTAAAACATAATCCCATGGCTGTTAATGAATCTGAATACTTTGAATCAATTTTAAGAGATTTTTCAAAAGAGGATATAGCTTCTTCATATTTTTCTAATTTTTCTAGTGCAAGACCTTTGTTGTATAATGCATCTAGATTTTTTGGATCAATAGATAAGATAACATCAAAACAAATTATAGAATTTTGAAAGTCTTCAATTTTATACAACGTTCTGCCTTTGTGAAGTTGTGCTACAATATTTTCAGGTTCTAGATCAATTGCCTTGTTGAATTTTGAAACAGCTTTTTTAAATTGACTGTAATAAACTGCTGTTAAACCTTGATTCAAATAATACCATGAATTTTTTGATTTTTGTAATATCATATTGATATTACATCCAAACACCATTTTAATATTTAAATCGTATATTACATATCATTTGATTTTTTTTGTTATATCATGATTATTAGTAATTACAATCTAAAATACGTACTTTACTTGAAATCTTTAATTATCAAAGTTATGGATAGAATTTGATTTAAAATGGGAATGGAGTTTTATGGTGACGATTTTCAAGGTGCAGATGTTGCGCCATTTGTTGGGATTAACACATTTTTACATCTTCCTTGGGTGAAAAATCACAAAGAACTAGTTGAAGCAAAACCCGATGTTGCAATTATTGGAGAGCCATTTGATTTTGGTACCACTATTCGTCCTGGAGCAAGATATGGACCAAGAGCAATTAGAGCTGCATCCACAATCCCATCTCCACCTTTTGAACGATTCAATATTGAAACTGGTGCAGATCCATTTGGAACTTTTCGAACTGTAGATTATGGTGATGTTGTAGTTTCACCAGGTGATGTAATAGAATCCCACAAGAGGATGACTCTCAAAGTCAAAGAAGTATTAGAACAAGATGGAATTCCTGTAATGCTTGGAGGAGACCACTCAATTACATATGCAAACGTTAGAGCTTTTCAGAAAAAATTCAAAAATATAGGCATGATTCATTTTGATACGCACGCTGATTGTGCGCCACAAGGACTAACTGGTTTCAAGTATGATCATGGTGCACACATTAGAAGAATTATGGAGATGGGTTGTCTTAAGGGGAAAAATTACTCACTTGTTGGTCCAAGAGGATATTGGCCTGGACGTGATTTGTACAAATGGATGTCAGACCAAGATTTCCAATGGTTCACAATGCTTGATGTTGAAGAATTAGGAATTGATGTAATTGCAAAAGAAATAGCTGACAGAGCAAATGATGGAACAGATGCTGTTTATCTTAGTTGGGATATTGATTCTTTTGATCCTGCTTTTGCACCCGGTACTGGAGAACCAGAACCAAACGGACTTACATCAAGGGAAGGAATTAGAATGATCAGATTATTATCAAAATCATTTGATCCTGATAGATTTGCAATGGACTTGGTAGAAATTGCACCAGCATATGATGTCAGTGATACAAGTTCTTACAACGGAGGAATCACATCTGGATTAGGACAAAGATTAGTTATCGAACTATTAGCTGGATTGTCATTAACAAAACGAGGTTTAGATGGAGGAGATCCTGTAAGACCAAAAGACTACATGGGTACTGGAAATACATACAGTTTTGGTAATCCAACTTCTGAAATCCCAAAGAGGGATTAATGAAAATTGAAGTATTGATACAGGGAGACCCTGATATCAAACCTTATACTGAAACGTTTCATTATGAAAAATCTGATGAGCCAATCTTCATCGAGTCGACACAATTGATCAAAAACCGCCTTTCAAATAATATGCTATTAAACATAAATGAAACACTCAGACTATTTGTTGCATACATCATAACTTCATTAAATGAACGTAAAACACTGCCTGAAATTCAAAAACACATGCCAGAACTTCTTTTACCAAATCAAGTTATGATTGGTGTTCCTGAAAGTATGAGGAAATTGACTTTTACAATTACTCCAAATGATGCTGACAGTGAGCAAATGTCTATTGAGGCACCTATACGTATTGAACCATATTTTCTTAATGAGCAGAAACAGACAGCATAGGAGTGATGAGATAATTGATTGAAACAATAATCGAAATGCTCCAAGCCAACAACCCTTTTTTGATAATAGTTGCAGGCTTGATGATTGGATTATTGCATGCTTTTGAGCCTGATCATCTTAGTTCTGTCTCTACACAATTATTGAAAAATAACAACAAAGCAAGTGATTCAAAAAAATCAAACTTGAAGAGTCTGACTATTGTCTCATCATTAAGAGGAATGTTCTGGGGGATGGGACATACTTCTAGCATAATTCTAATTGGTTTGTTGATTGCTGGTTTATCATTAAACATACCTGAGAATTTTTTTGTTAGTGCAGAAGTTCTTGTTGGTTTTATGTTGATTGTCTTAGGAATTTTTACATTTGCAAACAAGAGTATTTTTAAACAAAAACATAACCACCCTCACACACACTCAAATGCAATTTCTCACACTCACTCCCACTCCCACAATATTGATCATAAACACAGTCACAAATCATATCTGATAGGGTGTATACATGGAATTGCTGGTAGTGGTGCACTAGTAGCATTAGTTGCTTCTACCATGGATGGTTTTGATATGATGATTTACTTTCTAATCTTATTTGGTGTTGGTAGTATCATTGGTATGACTGTTGCTAGCGGTGTGATGGGATTGCCATTAATTTTATTATCAAAAATAAACTCAGCTACAAAATATTTACGATATATAATTTCTGGTGTAACTTTTATCATTGGTCTTAACATTGTAATTACAATTGGAATAGATAACAAATTATTTTCATTAAACTAAAATAAATTGTAAATTCTTGCCATTGAAACCTTATCTGCAGGATCTACAGTTGCAATCTTTCCATCAACTTTTACTTCATATGTTTCAGGATTGACCTCAATGTTTGGTGTGGCATCATTATACAACATGTCTTTTTTTCCAATAAAACGGCAGTTTTTCACAGGAACTAAATCTTTTTTTGAATTAACTTCTGATTTAATTCCCTTCTCTAGTGCTAATTGAGATGTAAAGGTCACAGAAGTAGAATGTTTTGTTTGCCCTAATGCTCCAAACATTGGACGATAAAGAACTGGCTCTGTGGTGGGAATTGAAGCATTAGGATCACCCATTAGTGAATATGCGATAAAACCTCCCTTTATGATCATTTTTGGTTTAACTCCAAAGAATTGAGGAGACCAAATTACAATATCTGCCAGTCTTCCAGGCTGTAGTGAGCCTACATAATCTGAGATTCCATGAGTTATGGCAGGATTTATTGTAATTTTGGCAAGATACCGCTTTACTCTGAAATTGTCATTTTGAGAATTATCCTCTGGCAAACTCCCTGTCATCTTTTTCATTTTATCTGCAGTCTGCCAGTTTCTAGTTGTGACTTCGCCAACTCTTCCCATTGCTTGACTATCTGAAGACATCATACTCAAAACTCCAATATCATGTAGAACATCTTCTGCTGCAATTGTTTCTCCTCTAATTCTAGACATTGCAAATGATACGTCTTCAGGCACTGATGAGTTTAGATGATGACAAACCATCATCATGTCAAGATGTTCTGCTAGAGTGTTTATTGTAAAAGGCCTTGTAGGATTTGTAGATGATGGAAGTATATTTTTTTCTCCTGAAATTTTCAAAATATCTGGAGCATGACCTCCTCCTGCCCCTTCAGTATGATATGTGTGAATTGTTCTTCCGTTAATTGCTTTGATTGTATCATCAACAAACCCACATTCATTTAGTGTATCTGTATGTATTGCAACTTGAGTGTCTGTTTTGTCTGCAACTTTTAATGCAGAATCAATTGTTGCAGGAGTTGAACCCCAATCTTCATGCAGTTTTAACCCACAAGCTCCTGCTTCAATCTGTTCAAGTAATGCAATCTCACGTGAGTCATTTCCTTTTGCAAGAAATCCAAAGTTTAATGGTAATTCATCTACTGACTCAATCATTCTGTGTATGTTCCATTTACCTGGTGTACATGTTGTTGCATTTGTTCCATCTGCAGGACCTGTCCCCCCACCAATCATTGTGGTAGTTCCATTACAAATTGCATGTGTTGCTTGTTGAGGAGAAATAAAATGAATATGCGAATCAATTGTACCTGGTGTACAAATTGTATGCTCTCCTGCAATTATTTCTGTGTTTATCTTCAATTTTTTTGAAGATGAGTTCTCTTTTTACAAGCATTACAGTAAACAAAATCAAAACAGCAATAGAACCAACATAGACTGCTAGTTGGAATAATGCAACAAATGGTGCATCTAATAATAAAAAGAACCCAGCAATTCCACCAAGAGTTCCCATCAAAGCAATTGAACCATAAATTAATGATCTTAATTCAAGTGCAGCAATTGCAGAACCAATTGTAATTACAGTTAATGCAAGAAACGCAGCATCAGCCATGTGATGCACCTCTGTCAGTAATTTGGATTTCACTATTTTGATCAACGAATGGTTTTACCTGAAGTTGAGCAGGAGTATAGATTAAACCTTCTTTGGAAAACGAAGATAATTCATAATCATTAGTCATGTAAAGTGCATAAAATGGGCACGCGTCAACACAAAGGCCACAGAAAACACACTTACCATAATCAATTTGTGGCATGATTGCTTTTTTGTTTTGTTTATGTTCTTCTGGAACCTTTACCATTGCAATTGCTTCAGCAACTCCTTCACATGCAATAGAACATAATTGGCAACCAGTACAGTGATCATGGAATAACATATGACGTCCCTTTAGTCCAGCAATTCCTACACCAGTTGAAGGATCAAATTGGTATCCATCACCTACAAACTTTAGTTTCTCTTCAGGATAACGAAGTGTAAATCGTTTGATTGCAAGGTGTTTAATTCCGGAATTTAATGCACGTATAATTCCTGTAGCAGTTCCCATTATTGTAACCCTCCTGATCCTAGCACTCCAGCGTAAAGCAATCCCAGAGCAATAAAGATGTTAACGAAAGCAAGTCCAATTAGTTTAGTCCAACCAAGATTCAACAAAAGATCAACTCTGATTCTTGGGAAGACACCTCTTGGTAATAGAATAAAGAAGATCACTCCAACTGTTTTGAGAATAAACCAGACTATTCCATTAAGCATTGCTTGATCAAGTAATGGTAAACCAGGAATCTTGGCAGTAACAGGACCCATTACAATTCCATCAGTAAGAATTTCTTCAGGGAATGGAGGTACAATCATTGGGCCAGTCCAACCACCAAGGAATAAAACAACAAACAAAGCTGCAAATGCATAAAGTTTCAAATAGGTTCCTAATTGAACCAAACCATACATCATTCCAGAGAATTCAGTTAACCAACCAGCTACAATTTCACTTTCTGCTTCTGGCAAGTCAAATGGAATTCTTTCTAGTTCTGCAAGCATTGTGATAAAGAAGACAATAGCACCAACTGGCAAAAAGATAATCCATGGGAAATTAGATTGACTTGCTGCAATTTCAGACAGGTTAAGTGTTCCAGTTAGAATAACTACTCCTAACAAAGGTAGGATTAATGGAATCTCAAATGAAACCATTTGGAATAAGGCTCTAATTCCTCCAATGAACGGATATTTACTATTTGCAGACCATGCAGAAAGAATTGTAATAATTGGGAAGAATCCAATTACTGCAAATACTGCAATTAATCCTAAGTCAACATCTGCAACTACCCAACCAGGAGCAACTGGAATTAATGCAACAAATGCAGCTGCAGTTGCAACAAAGAGCACCGGTGCTGCCCAGAAAAGAGGTTTGTCAGCTTTTGCAGGAATAATAATTTCTTTGGAAATTAGTTTTAGTCCATCACCCATTAATTGTAAAATTCCTTCAACTTTTCCACAGTAAAAAGGACCAACTCTTAATTGTAATTTTGCAAGCATTTTTCTTTCAACAAAAATTG
>JAEFCZ010000017.1 GCA_016125975.1 Candidatus Nitrosopumilus sp. | reverse complement strand
TTTTCTTTTTACAGTCTTTTTAGCTGGTTTTCTTTTTGCTACTTTCTTTTTAGATGCAGTTTTTCTTTTCTTAGCCAAAAGTTCTTTTAATTTTGAAGATGCCTTCTCTAATGCTTTTTTAGCAGTGGCTTCAGATTTTGTTCGTCTTTCTAATTCTTTGACAAATTTTTCTGCTGCCTTCTTACTAGATGTCATTGTATCACGTAAGGAAGGTTTTGATTGAGATTGTTTTTGGATTTTAGTTGAAATCTTTGATTTTATTGTATCAAACTTGGCAACATCATCAGCGATTTTTTTGGCAGTTTTTTGTCTGCTTTTAATCTCAGAGGTCAATTCCTCAACATGATCTCTAAGTGAGCGTAATCGGGATTCAGCATATTGTTTTTCTTCAGGATTTTCAGAAAATTCAATTTCTTGTTCAGTTTGCTCAATTGTCTCTTTTTCTCTTGTTAGTCTCTCTTCGGCAGCCTGAACTAGTCTTTGAATACTTGCCAATTGAGAGTTTTTTTGATTAAGAACACCAGAAACATCTGAAACATCTTCTCTCTCAGATTCTATTTTTTTATCAATGGAGTTAAGACCTGAGGAAGAACGTCTTTGAGCTGAAAGAACTTCTTTTAATTGCTTTTCTGCTTTTTTTCTTAGTTTAGTTGCTTCTTGTTGTTTTTTACGTAGCTGCAAAACTGTTTTTTCTAATGATGCCAATGATTCAAACAAATCAAAAGAGTCGATTAAGTTGTTAATATAATCATGATTTGACTTACCAGTTAAGAAAATTAACTAATATTGATCGCCAAAATCATTTTTTTAAAAAATATTAGTCAAGAGATTTGATAATCATCATGGATTTTCATCCAAAAGACTTGCCAGTTTCTAAAACATATGATCTAAAAGATGAAAAAGATGCATCAAATGCTGTAGAAGATATGGTGGAAATTGGATTTCAAGGTAAAAATGAAGGATTCAGAGTTTTGATGCCAAAAGAGTCAAAATTGGCAAAGAGAATTGGCTACACAGTTACAACAGGAGTAACTCATGGATTGCGACAGAAAAATGAAACCCGAGATGTCAGATATTGGACATATCATCATGATGCAGATCACTATGCAATAGTTTTGATTAGCAATACAGCATTAACAAAGTTAGGTTTTTGATTTTTCAAAAATTTTGTAAAGTTTTGTTCTATTTGCCATTACACCAGCAAGCATTATTCCAATAACAGTTCCACCTATCACATCCATAGGATAGTGTTGTAGAACATAGATTCTGCTCAAAGAAATCATTACTGGATACAAGAACATCAGGTAAGCACCGCGAGGGAATCTCTCAGATAACGCATATCCCAAAATAATTCCAAATATCATAGCTCTGGCAGCATGCCCAGATGGGAAAGATGCATCAAATCCACCCTCGCAAAAGAGTGCAAACGTATCACGGCTAATTTCTACAGGAAAGTCTATACCCTCATAATCAAAATCAGGCCTATCACGGTCAACTCCGCATTTTATGTAACCAGTTAGAAGAGTAGATAATACAATTAGAATCATCAAAGTAATTCCTATTCTTCGAGTTTTTGGAATGATTAACATCAAAATTCCAAACATCAACATGTTAAAGACGTCACCACTTTCTGTAACAGATTGCATTACCATGTCAAGAGTTGGATTTCCAATATTTTGAGAGAAAAATGAAATTACACTTTGATCAAAACTTTCAGTAATTCCAGAATATACCAATCCAGTTAAAATCAGAAATAAAATTGTCAGCAATACAAATGAACGAGACCTAATATCAAAAAGCCAGCTTTGCAATCAATCAAACTCCATGTATGCATCTTTTAATTTTTGTCAATAGATAAGTTTTGGAAATCATTATTTTTGAAATGAGAATTGGCAAAATAATTCTGATCGGCTCAAAGAATTTAACCAAGTGGATAATAGAAAAGGTGTGAAGGTACTCACACTAGATGATTTTGACTTAAAGGGCAAAACTGTTTTTTTGAGAGTGGACATGAATTGTCCAATTGATCCAGGAACAATGGAAATTTCAGGTACCAAACGAATTGAGGAAGCCATTGAAACATTACAATCACTAAAAGAAGCCAGAGTAGTTGTTGCATCACACCAAGGAAGAGTTGGAAATAATGATTATACTGGGATGGACAAACATGCCAAGGTTCTTGAAAAATTAATGAATCGAAAAATAAAATATGTCGAAGATACAATTGGAGAAGCTGCACAAAATGCAATTAGGAATTTAGAAAACGAGGATATTCTACTTTTAGATAATCTCAGATTATGTGCTGAAGAAAATTATGAGTTTACTCCAGAGAATGCAGCAAAAACAATTATGGTAACTCGTTTAGCCAAATTATTTGATCTATGTGTACTGGATTCATTTCCTAGTGCTCACAGATCACATCCATCAATTGTTGGTTTTCCACAAGTCTTACCTGCATGTGCAGGAAGAATTGTTGAAAGAGAGGTTAGAAACCTAGACGAAATTATGACTGTAGCCAAAGCACCTCATGTCATAGTTCTTGGAGGATCTAAAGTTCCAGATAGACTAGAGGCAATCAAATTACTCATTCAAAATGGCAGAGCAGACCATGTCTTACTAACGGGATTAATAGGAAATGTGTTCATGCGTGCACAAGCCAGAGTCAAATCTTCATTGGGAATAAAAAGAGAAGAAGAAGTAGTTGCAAAGGCTCACACACTGATAGGAGAATATCCAGATGTATTTGCAACACCAGTGGACATTGCAATTGACAAAGATGGTGAAAGGGTAGAGATGGATGTAAGGGAGATGGGTAAAGGAGATAAGATTTTCGATTTAGGTCCAAAAACTGTAGAATATTATTCAAAATTAATTGCAGGTGCAGGAACTGTGTTTATCAGCGGTCCAGCAGGATTTTTTGAAAAAGAGAATTTTAGTTATGGTACAAAGGCACTGTTAACAGCAGTTGCAAATTCGATGGCAACAACTATTGTTAGTGGAGGTCACTTGACAACTGCATTAAAACAACAGGGGTTAGCAGAAAAAATCAATCACATTAGTACTGCAGGCGGGGCATTGGTACTTTATCTAACAGGAGAAAAATTACCAATGATCAAAGCATTAGAAGATGCTAGAATAAAACACCAATCTAAAGAGTAGATTTACACGAAGAGTTTGGACAAACTCGGTCTTCAGATTTTCCAAGAAAAATATCTTGATTACAAGAATTGCAATGAAGTTTTTCAATAGCGTCAAAGAGTTTTAGATGAATAGTAGTAAAATTCTGTGCAACATTTCTTGCAAGACCAGAATCACAAAGTGTATTGATAAAAGATTCAATATCATCAATTATCCAAGATGGGTCAATGTCACCATTTTTTTTGAGGATCTCAAAAATTGAATCATTTGTAAAAATTGTATCAACTTCGTTGAATTTTTCAAAAATTATCTTTCTTATCTGAAGTTCGATTGGGACAGTAGGAGTAAAACTCATACTAGTATAGGTTTGCTGCCTCTTCTTTTAGTTTATCCACATCTTCAGAGTTTTCAAGATGTTTACCAATGTAGGTATAAAGAGCAGATTTTAGTACTTTGAGAGAAAGTAAAGCGCATTTTATTCGAACAGCCTGAAGATGTTCTAGTCCTAATTCACTCAAGACATCATTTTTTTCAATATTTCTTACATCATCAAGATTTTTGCCTTTAGTGATTTCAGTTAAAACTGAAGAGCATGCCATGCAAATTGCACAGCCTTTTCCATGAAATTTGATATCAGTTACTTTATTGTCATCAATTTTCATATCAATGTCAATACTGTCACCACATAACGGATTAGAGTCATGAAATGTAACATCATGGTTTTCAATTTCCCCATAGTTAATTGGATTTCTTGAATAATCCACAATCATTTCATGATAAATGTCAGCATTACTACTCATAATTTGAACACCTTTGCCACCGTATTTAATGAATTCACTAGTACATCAATATCTTCTTTAGTATTGTAAATGTAAAAACTAGCTCTAGATGTAGCTGCAACGTTTAGTCTTTCCATTAAGACTTGTGCACAATGATGACCGGAACGTACTGCAATTCCTTCTTCATCAATAATTTGAGCAACATCATGTGGATGCACATCTGCAAAATTAAATGAGATCACACCTCCACGTTTTGAGATATCTTTAGTGCCATAGATGTGAAGTCCCTTAACTTGGGATAATTTTTCAATAGCATATTTTGTTAGTTCAATTTCATGTTCACGAACATTATCCATTCCAATCTTTGTGAGATAATCAATTGCAGCACCTAGTCCTACAACATCAGCAATGTTTGGAGTTCCTGCTTCAAATTTGTAAGGTAAATCATTCCAAGTTGTTTCATATTTGTGAACTTCACGAATCATGTCACCACCTCCATGAAATGGGTTCATTGTGTTTAGTACTGATTTTTTAACCCACAAGACACCAATTCCAGTTGGACCTAACATTTTATGGCCAGAAAATGCAAAAAAGTCACACCCAAGTTGTTCAAGGTCAACTTTCATGTGAGGAACTGCTTGAGCCCCATCAATTAATGTAGGAACACCTGCAGCTTTGCATTTTTCAATGATTTTATGAGCATCAGTGATTGTACCAAGTACATTTGACATTAAACTAAATGTTACAAGTTTCACTTTTCCTGTTGCTAGAAGTTTATCAAGATCATCCAAAATTAATTCTCCATTATCATCCATTCCAATATATTCTAATTTTGCACGTTTTTCTTGTGTAAGAAGTTGCCAAGGAACAATGTTACTATGGTGTTCATATTCGGTAGTTACAATAATGTCTCCTTCATTGATGTGAGATCTTCCCCATGCATATGCAACGAGGTTAATTGCCTCAGTGGTTCCTCTAACAAAAATTATCTCTTGTCTATCTTTGATGTTAACAAAATTTGCAATCTTATCTCTAGTTTTTTCATAGGCTTCAGTTGCTTCTTCAGCTAGAGCATAAACTGCTCTGTGAATATTTGCATTGTGGTTTTGATAGTAATCAGTAATAGCATCAATTACTTGATTTGGTTTTTGTGTTGTAGATGCATTATCAAGATAAACTAGATGTTTGTTATCTCTAACAGTTCTTTCAAGTATTGGGAAATCTTTTCTTAAATTTTCAAAAGATGATTCAGTACTTTGCATATCTCAAACCTCCACGTAAATTTCGTTGTCGTCTATTTTAACATTGTATATCTTTAGAGGTGTTTCAGCAGGAAGATTTTGGGGTTTGCCATTTTCTAAATTAAAAACAGAAAGATGTAATGGACATCTAACACCTTCATCACTTAGAAAACCAGTTGAAAGGTCAGCATCAGCATGTGTACAGATTAGGTCTGTTGCGTGGATTTTGCCTTTTAGATTTGCTAAAAGGATTTTTTTCTCATTATGGGTAAATCCGAAAAGTTGGCCTTCTTTTACTTGATCTAGATTACAGGCCTTTATCCATTCAGACAGGAAAATCACCTGTACTTGTAGTGTTGCTCTATTTCTGCATCTTCGTTGTAACGTGTTTCTTCTACTTCAACGAATTTAGTTAGTTCTTCATCAGTATTGATAGTAAGTTCGCGGTTGTCCCATTTTGATTCAATAAGATATGCAATCCATGCTCGTACCTGAAAAGACATTTTTCTTGAAAGAGGTTCTAAGAATCCTTCAACAATAGTTCTTTCAGCTTCTTCATGGCTTAGACATCTAGTTTTTAGATAGAATATTTGTTCTTCATCAATTTGTGCAACTGATGCAGAGTGTGTTGCTTTAACATCATTTGTGAAAATTTCAAGCCCAGGAATTGCATCAGATTTTGCATCTTTATCTAATAGAATTGAACGTCCAGATAAGAAAGAGTTTGATTTTGCAGCATTTTCTTTGATTCTAATCATACCTTTGAACAAAGATTTTGATTTGTTTCTTAGGATTGATTTTTCAACAACACGTCCTTCAGTTGCAGGACTTTCATGATCAACATTTGTCTGGATATCAAAAGATTGTTCATTATTACCAAAAATGACTTCAGAATCATTTGATGTGGCTCCTGTTCCATTTAGGAAGTAATCAATTTTGTATCTTGATAACATGGAACCAAACAGTCCAGAATACCAGTTTATTTTTGCATCTTGTGCAAGATCAGATCTTCTAGTAGAAAAGTTGACTGCATGTTGATCAATCATTTGCAATGTCGTGACATCAAGTTGTGCGTTTGCTGCAACATTGGTATTGAGTAATTCCAGATATGCTTGTTGAGAATCAGATTTTGGAGAGTATAGTTCTTGGACAACTGTTGCTTTGCTGCTTTCATCAGCAAAGATGATGTTTCTAGATATTACTGAAAGGCCATCTTCAGACAAGCAAGATAGGAAATGAATAGGTTTGTCCAAAATCAAATTGCGGGGAATGTGAATAAACACGCCTGAGTTGAATGCTGCGTTGTTTAATGCAGTGAATTTGTCATCTTGAGATTTTGATGCTTCTAATGCTTTTTTGACAAGTTCAGAATTGTTTGCAATTGCGTCTGAGATTGAAGAAATTACCAAGCCTTTTGATTTGAGATCTTCAGGTAAGTTGATTTTTGTTATGTTAGTACCAATTTGAATAATACAAATTTCATTTTCAAGTTCACCCAATCTTTTTTGAAGAAATGACGGTGCAGTTTCTGCAGTTGATGCAGATAATGAAACTTTTTCAGGATCCATCTTTTTTGCATCAGTGTATTTGTTGTAAAGAGGAGACATTTCAATTGGAAGACTATCATAGACGGATAGAGAGTCTTTTCTGTAGTCTTTTAGCCAATCAGGTTCATTGTGTGATGAAGAAATTTCATCAATATGACTTGTGTCTAATTTGGAAAGTGTTTGAGACATATTTAATCAAAATGAAATTGGGAGTTTATCCCACAGAGTCGTCCATCTCTAGTTTGATGAGTCTGTTTAGTTCTACTGCATATTCCATTGGAAGTTCTTTTGTAAATGGTTCCATGAAACCATTGACAATCAATGATAATGCTTCTTCTTCAGAAAATCCTCTACTCATAAGATAGAAGATTTGTTCATCACCAATTTTTCCAACTGTTGCTTCGTGGGTAATGGTAGCATCTTCTTGATTGATTTCCATGTATGGATAGGTATCAGTCTTTGATGTATCGTCTAAGAGTAATGCATCACATCTTACAGTAGATTTTACGCCAGTAGCTCCTTTAGCTACATTGAGTAATCCTCTGTAAGTGGAACGGCCATCCAATCTGCTTACGGATTTGGATGTAATTTTAGAGGTTGTGTTTGGTGCCAAGTGAACCATTTTTGCGCCTGTATCTTGGTGTTGACCTTTACCTGCAAATGCAATAGATAGTGTTTCACCATATGCACGTTCACCCATAAGATAGACTCCAGGATATTTCATTGTAAGTTTACTTCCAATGTTTCCATCAATCCATTCAACTGTTGCACCTTCATATGCATAAGCTCGTTTTGTTACAAGATTGTAAACATCGTTACTCCAGTTCTGAATTGTTGTGTATCTTAGATGTGCATCTTTGTGTGCAACTAGTTCAACAACTGCAGAGTGTAATGACTCTGAAGAGTAAACAGGAGCAGTACATCCTTCGATATAGTGTACATCTGCACCTTCATCTACAATGATCAATGTTCTTTCAAACTGACCAATGTTTTCTGCATTAATTCTAAAGTATGCTTGTAATGGCATGTCAACTTTGACACCAGGTGGAACATAGATGAATGAACCACCACTCCAAACTGCACTGTTTAGTGCTGCAAATTTGTTATCTTCAGGAGGGATGATTTTTCCAAAGTATTTTTTGAAAATCTCTGGTTGTTCTTTAAGGGCTGCATCAGTATCTAAAAAGAGAACACCTTGTTTTGCCAAATCTTCTCTCAAGCTGTGGTATACAACTTCAGATTCGTATTGTGCACCAACACCTGCTAAGAATTTCTTTTCAGCTTCTGGAATTCCTAATTTGTCAAAAGTGTTTTTGACATCTTCTGGAACATCATCCCAATTCTTTTCTGTTTTTTCTGATGCTTTTGCATAATAGTAGATATTTTGAAAATCAATGACACTAAGATCTCCTCCCCAAGTTGGCATTGGTTTTTTCATAAAAATTTCAAATGAACGTAATCTAAAATCAAGCATCCATTGTGGTTCATCTTTCATTTTACTGATGCCAATTACTGTATCCTTAGTCAGGCCTTTCTTGCTAAGGTGGACATACATTTCTGTAGAGTCTTTAAAATCATATTTGGAATAATCCATGTCAAGGTTTTCAGTTGCCATGAGCAAAATAACCCCGTTATATTATAAATACATGAGGAAAAGTAGGCAGAGCTAAATAGGATAAGCTAAATTTTTTGTTACTATTTTTTAGATTTTTTCTTTGTTTTTTTCTTATCCTTTTTCTTGTCTTTCTTCTTGTCTTTCTTTTTCTTTTCTTCTATCTCTAGCTCGATTTCAATTTCTGTTTCTATTGGTTTTTCACAATGAGGGCATGTGATATGGATCTGCTTTTTGATTTCATATTCCATGATTTGAAAAGAATTTCAAAGTATTATAATTTGATCATTTACTATACAACAGTTAGAGTGTTTTTCATGGCATCAAATGCACCTGTAACAGTATGTATTTTAGATACAGTATATGGAACATCAAATTTCTTGAGTTCCTCAGATGTAAATGGACCAATTGAAACAAGGGAAATTTTTGAAAGGCTTTCAACCAAGTCAGATTTTGCATAGTCTTTGAGCATTATCTCAAAGAACCCACGAACAGAAGATGCACTAGTAAATATCACACCATCAATTTTGTTTTGAGAGAATAATTCTCGAAATCCATTCCATTGAGCGGTATCTCTAAAAGCACATACATCATACAGATGAATCTCTACAACATCAATACCAATTTTGTTTAATAGTTCTTTAAGAAAAGAGTTTGATGCACCGCTACGTGGGATAATTACCTTTTTTCCAACTGCACTAATTTGTGAGAATTCTTCCCCAACGCCAACAGATGAATGATTTTCAGGTTCATGATTAACTTTGATTCCATAGGACTTTAATGTCTCAGTAGTTTTTGGACCCACAGACATTACAGTAGTATTTGCAACAGTTAATTGTAATTTCTCAAATTTTCCAATATTTTTTGCAGTATCAAATAGCAGTTTTACTGCCTTGGAACTAAGAAAGACAGTGTAATCAGGATTGTTTTGTTCAACTGATTGAAGGTATTCATCTACAATTTTTTCGCCCTTGCTAACTAGTTCAATGGTAGGTAACGGAATTGGGGTAACTTTGTTTTGTTCGGCTAATGCAATGAATTCAGATGCATCATCTTTTGAGCGAGTAATTGCAATTGTCTTTCCATCAAGCATTATTTCCAACCTATAGTGTCTGACAAATCAACTACATTGCCAATAATGATGTTAGTTGGAGGAGTGATTTTGTTTTCTTTGATTTTTTTTGCAATGTTTGTAACAGTTCCTTTGATCATTTTTTGTTTAGGAGTAGTTCCATTCTGAATTACTGCCACAGGTGTTTTCTTATCCATTCCACCTGCAATAAGTTGTTTACAAATAACATCAATTCTAGATAATCCCATCATGATAACTATGGTATCAACTGATTTTGCAAGTCTCTTCCATTTTACAATCTCTTGTTTCTTTTCAGGATCTTCATGACCAGTTACAAAAACTACTGATGAGGCATGTTTTCTGTGAGTAAGAGGAATTCCAGCATAGGTAGCAGAGCCAATTCCAGAAGTGATACCTGGAACAATTTCATATTTTACTTTGTTTTCTTTTAGAAATTCTGCTTCTTCGCCACCACGTCCAAAGATTATAGGGTCACCGCCCTTTAGTCTAACAACATTCTTTTTTGATTTTGCATATTTTACCATCAAGTCATTTGTTGTATTTTGGTGAGTCGTATCATCACCTACCGCACGGCCTACGTAGACTTTTTCTGTTTTTTTAGGAATCATGGAGATGATTTTTTTGCTAACCAATCTATCATACAAAACAACATCTGCTTTTTTGAGTAGTTCAACTGCTTTGAGTGTGATTAGTTTACTATCTCCAGGTCCTGCTCCAACAAGATACACTTTTCCTGTCATGTCTTATTCCATTCCTCCACTTTTTCTCTCCAATTTAATGCAAGATCATTTACTCCTTTCTGGCGAAGTTCTTCTCCAGCAAGTTTACCAAGAGATTTTGGATTATTTTTATCTCCAGTTTTGATTACATGAAGAGATTGTTTTCCGTCAACAGAAAAAGCTGTCACTGTCAAAGTCATCTCAGAACCATTAGACTTGGCGTATGCTCCAACAGGGAACCGGCATCCAGAATCAACAAAATCAGATAGTGCACGTTCTGCCTCTATCTCCAAACGAGAGTCAGAGTCTTCAATTTTTTTAAGCATCTCAATAGTGTCAGAATCATCAGCTCTTGAAACAATGGCAATTGCGCCCTGACCTGGAGATGGAGAAAAGTCATCAGTGGATAGTTCTGTGTATTTTACATCAACCCCCAATCTGGTAATTCCAGCCTTTGCAAGAACAATAGCATCATAGTTTTCTCCAGATGCTTTTTTGATTCGAGTTTCAATGTTTCCACGAATTGGTTTTACTGCAACATCAGGTCTTTTCCTAGATACTTGAACTGCTCTTCGAAGTGAGCTAGTACCAATTACCGAACCAGACTTTATAGAATCAAGAGAAGAGCCATCTTGAGAGATAAAGACATCATTTACTGTCTCTCTTTTTGGGATGCAAGCTAGTACCAAGTTTTCATCTAATTCAGAAGGAACATCTTTTAGACTATGAACTGCAAAGTCGACTTCTTTTTGTGCAACTGCTCTATCAATCTCTTTTTCAAAAATTCCTTTCTGATCTATGGTAAATAATGGTCTGCTGTCAGTATCACCTTTTGTGGTAATTGTTTTAATTTCAAATTCTGCATCAGGATGTGCTTTTTTTAATTCCTCAATTACCAAGTTTGTTTGAGCAACTGATAATTGACTTCCTCTTGCACCTACAACATACTTCAATTTTTCACCGATTTTAGAGCCAAATGATATGCATCAAGTGTTTTGTTTAGATCATTTTCAGTGTGTGCATCAGACAAGAAAACAACCTCAAACTGAGAAGGTGCGATGAATATTCCTTTTTTGAGTAGAGTTTTGAACATTTTTTGGAATTTCTTTGCGTTTGCTTTCTTTGATGTTTCATAGTTTGTAACTGGTTTGTTTGTAAAGAAAATCTGGAACATAGAGGCTGTAAAATTGATTTGATGTGCAATGCCCATGTCAGTTGCCATATCATCTAGAGCAGTTGAAAATAGAAGGTTGTATTTCTCAAGTTTAGAGTATAGTTTGTTTTTGAGTTTGTTTATGGTCTTAATGGATGCAATTGCAGCACTTACAGATATAGGATTGCCAGCAAAGGTGCTTGCCTGATAGACTTTACCTCCAGGAGACAACAAGTCCATTATCTCTTTTTTGCCACCTACTGCTGAAATTGTAAATCCATTGCTCAGTGCTTTTGCCATAGTAGTAATGTCAGGTTTTATTCCAAAGTGTTCTTGGGCACCTCCAGGTGCAACTCTGAATCCAGTAACGACTTCATCAAAGATTAATGGAATGTTATTTTCTTTTGTGATTTTTCTCAAATCAGATAGGAAGTTTTTCTCAGGTAAAATCAAACCCATATTAGCTAGTATTGGTTCAACTATTACTCCTGCAATGTCTTTATTTTTTTGAATTGTTTTTTGTAAATCCTCAATGTTATTGTATTGAACAACCAAAGTGTTCTTTGATACTTCATCTAATCCACCATCAGAAACAGAAATTCCATTATGCGCTGAACCAGATCCAGCCTTTACTAAAACAGAATCATGAGCTCCGTGATAACATCCTTCAAACGTGATTATCTTTTTCTTTTTTGTGAATCCACGTGCAAGTCTGATTGCAGTCATTGTTGCCTCCCCACCAGTATTCATTAATCGAACTTTTTCAATTGATGGAAAATTTCCAATGATTAGTTTTGCTAATTCAGTTTCTGCTTCTGTAGGAGTACAGTAAAGAGTTCCTTTGGTTAGTTGTTTTGAAACAGAGTCAATGATCTCTTTTCTTCTGTGTCCTAAAAGCAATGCACCATAACCATTACAAAAATCAATTAATTTTCTATTATCAGAATCCCAAATGTATGCACCATCTGCCTTTTTTGTGAAAAACGGATATGGTTCAAAGTATCTAACAGGACTATTGACACCTGAAGGAGTCACTTTTTTGGCATCTGAGAATAGTTTAGAATTTGTCAACATCATAGTCTGAATTAGGTCATTATTATTCGTAAAAGCCTAAATTTTGAGAATTTTTAGGCATAAAACTATGCATAAAGATATTTATCAGATTTTTCTTTTTTACACCAACAATTAGGGCTACATTGGTTATCTCTATTTTCAGACATGACTAGCTCCCTTTTGGTTCTCCCTATCATTGCAACTTGGATGAATCGCCTGGGTTGACTCTCGTACAACTTGTTTTATAATGTCTGCAACTTCTTTCGACAATAAGATTTTCGAAAATGAATAAGGGTCATGCTCAAGGAAGCGGGCAGCAGTCATTGATAATAGTAATAAGAAATTTGTTAAAACATAATTGCAATTATTTTATGTAAAAAACTAAAATTGTGTAATCTATATAGAAACTGAATTATTGAAGTTTATTACAAATATCATCACAAGAAGGACAGAATAATACATCCTCAGCAAATTTTCCTCGTCTCAAGATTTCAGTTTCATTATTTCCACATTTTGTGCATTTGATTTTTTGCATGTTAAGGGATTATTTAGTAGATCTAAAAATAATTTCTAAAGGATTTATGTAAGATATGTAAAAAGAATATCAAAATACATAAAATTATGAAGTTATAGAAATTTCAGTGTTACATCCATGAAATCGAAGTAATGTTTTTTGCTCACATTCAAAACAAATTTCCTGTATAACAATATTACATGAAGAGCATTTTAAATGATTTTGTAATTTATTTCCGCATTTACGGCAACTTTCATCAGGCATTATGTAAAAAGAGTTTCCTTTAATCTCCAGTCGAAATCTCGAAGTAAAAATGAGATTTTTTTTGCAACATAATTTGGAACTACATCTAAATCACATAAAACAAGAATTTGACCTTCGGCATATGGAAAGATAAATTCCAAAAGAGTTTCCCTCTGAACACAAATATAGTTTAGAGGTCCAATAAGATCATCAAATTCTTTGTTAAGAGAAGTTTGTAAGCTTCTTTGCATGAAAAACATTGCTGCCTCTTGTTTTGACATCTTTGTGATTATTCTGTCATTGCGAAATCGGAACTCTGTTGATTTACCATTCTTGTTTAAAGAAGATACAAAAAATATTCTTTCATCAGAGGCCAGAACATCTTGGCACAGGCGTAAAATTGCTTGATTCCGCTCAAGATTAGATGATACCATCATAAATCCTAGGCTTGACTGAGACTAAAATATAGGGTCTTTAGATTCGATAAAACTAAGGAAACTATGAAAGATATGGTTTTTCTATAATTCTTCTTTTCTTTGTTTTTCAAATTTTTTCTTGAACAAAAATGCCACAATTATGGTTCCAACAAAAGGAGCAGTCCAATATAGCCACAAATCACTCAAAGTACCAGACAATAAAGCAGGAGCAAGTGCCCTAGCAGGGTTCATAGAAGCACCTGAGATAAATGCCAAAAACAAAATATCCAAACCAACAATTCCTCCAATTGCAACACCACTGAATCCTCTGAGTCCTTTTGTATACACTACATAGAAGATTACCCCCATAAGCATTGCAGATGCTAAAACTTCAACTGGAAATATCAAAGATAATGAAAAATCATAATTTGGCGCATTTGCACCAAGGTTTGCTTTTTCTCCAATAACTTTGAGAACAAACAATGAACCCAACAACGCACCAATAATCTCTGCTGCAAAATAATACAGAACTTGAATTTTTGTAATGTGTCCGGTAATGTAATATCCAATAGTTACTGCAGGATTAAAATGTGCAAGTGAGATTTTTCCAAAAGAATACACACCAATCAATAGTGCAATAAATGGTGCTACTGCCGCAAACGGAATTCCCAATGTACCATCAAAGAATTCAGCATCATAAACAATAGAACCTGTTGCAAATACAACTAGAATAAAAGTTCCAATTAATTCTACAGTAAATATCTGTAAATTTGAATAAGTCAAATTTATTCCTCAAGGGATTTTACAAGTTCTAAAACTTCTTTTAAAATTTGATCACGTATTTCTCTGACATCATCAATTGATTTTTCTTTAGGATCTGAAATATTCCAATCAAGTACGTCTTTTACAAATAATGCAGGACAGGATTCTTTATCCATACATCCCATGTTAATGGTTTTAGAAGAATTTTCAATCATGTCATTTGATAGTGTTTTTGGAGATTGTTGTGTCATGTCAATTCCAACTTCGTTCATAACTTCAACAACTGTAGGGTTTAGTTGGGATGAAGGAATAGTTCCTGCACTAATCACATTATACTTTGCAGGAGCGTATTTTCGAAAAAATGCTTCAGCCATCTGGCTTCTGCCTGCATTTTCTACGCATACAAACAACACATTTTCCATATCATCACATAAATACCAGTTTATATAAATCTAAATTGATATGAATGGAGTCAGTCTCTTAAAGTGCATATGTGATGATACAAGATTTGAGATTCTAGAATTACTACAAAAAAACAAAGAACTATGCGTCAATGATTTTGTAGAAAAATTAGAAAAAGATCAGCCGCTAGTATCACACCATCTTAAGACACTCAAAAAATGTGGAATTGTAAAGTCAAGAGATGAAGGGAAAAAAGCAATGTATGCAATTTCAAACAATCAGTTATCAGAATTGATTTCAAATGTTACAAGTGCAAGCAAAAAGATGCCAGTTTTGTGTTCAGATGATTCTTGCTGTTAAAATTTTTCAGGTCTTAGTACGCCAACATCAGATACATAAAGTACAATTGCATAATTTGCAAATAGTGTTCTAGATATCTCTTCTACAACATCTTGTAATTTTTCTTCTCTCATAATTACTTCAACTTTGACATTCTTTTCATTTTTGAGTCCCTGTCCACGCAAACCACGTGCTCCATTTCCATCAACTTCATAAGTAGTGTATCCAGTGATTTCATGTTTTTTAAGAATCTCAATAATATTTTCTTGTGCTAAAATCTCACAAGTAATTGTAAGTAGTTTAACATTGTATAATTTCATCAGAATCCCTCCGTAATGAAATTGAATAAGTCTATCGCTCCTTCTCCAGAATGAACAAATGTCGATATCGTAAACAAGATGGGCAATGTGACAATGATGTTAAACGGAAATGTTATTCCCAATGCAGATGTGATATACAAACTAGGTTTTGCTTGAGGAATAGCATGACGCAAAACTGCAGGAGCTGCAATAAATGAAGCACTAGCCATGAGTAATCCAAACATAACTGCACCACCCACGCTCAATCCCAGTGCAGTTGAGACCAGAACACCAATTATTCCATTGAATAGAGGAATAATTATGGCAAAAGATGTAAGAAAAACACCTACCTTTTTGATATCATCCAGTCTTTGACCAGCAATTATTCCCATTTCAATCATGAAAATTACTATAGCTCCGGTGAACATATCATCAAATACAATCTTGATTGGTTCAAAGCCTTCCTTGCCTATGATGTAACCAATCACAATACTGCCAAGAAGAATTACGATTGCTTTTCCAGTAATTGATTCATGTAGAACTTTGGAGAGTTTTGTCTTTGTTTGATTTAGTCCAATATCAATTTCAGCATTATCGTCTGAAAAAGACTGCTTCTTTGTTTTGATCTGTTTTGCTACTGCCATATTTGTCATAAATATTGCCAAGATGAATGCAAGAGGTTCTAGTACTGCAAGAATTGCGGCAATATATCCTTCAGAGCTCACTCCTTGGTTTTTCAAAAATGATAAACCAATTGAGAAATGGACAGCACCTACTGCACCATAAGTTGAGGCAAGTGCATAAGAGTCAAAGAGGTTGAATTTTCCTAATCGTCTAAGAATCTGATAGTGGTTTAATGTAAACAATAATGACAATCCGATTGCAACAAACATTGGAATCAACATGTTTTCAAATCCAGTGTTGCGCATCTCAATTCCTCCATGAAGACCAATTGCAGCTAGAAGATAGATTGGTAAGAATTCTGAAATTGCTTCAGGAATTTTCAAATCAGACTTTATTCGAGCTGCAATAATTCCAAACAAGAAGAAAAGGATTATCGGAGTAAGAAGATTAGCTTGTATTAGTTCTAGTATTTCCATTGAGATATTTCAGCCAATTTTTGGTTGAATAAAAATCAAGGTACGCCTAGTCAGACTTTGTATGGGATGCGATTCTAGCCTCACTTGGTCTGTGTTTTCCAGTAACGATATAGTTGATTGCATCGCTCATAAACACAGCATGATCACCAATACGTTCTAGATATCGTAAAAGTAATGCTTCAGCTAGAGCACATTTGGTGTTATTGGATTCAATTAATTTAGGAAGTCTGTCTTTGTAGATTTGATCAATTACTTTTTCATCTTCACGGATTTTGACTGCTTTTCTTACATCAAGTTCTGCAAAAGACATGACAGCTTCTTTGATCATGTGTTTTACCTTTTTTGTAGATTCAATTAGTGATGCATTTGTACATTCTGAAACATCTCCAAACAAGTCACGTACTTGTGTAATATCATAAGCATATCTACCAAATCTAGCAAATGCGTAAGAGATTTCAGTTGATGAACGGATTAATCTAAAGTCATCTGCAACTGGTTGGAATTTTAGTAACATGTCAAAAGTCAAGTCTTCTACTTCATAGTACTTTGAACGAATAGAATCAGATAACGCGAGAACTTTATCCATTGTGTTTGTTCCATCAAGATACGAATCTATTGCAAGTGAGATTGATTCAATTACCATGTCACCCATCTCTGCCATGATAAATGACAGTTTTTGTAAAGATGGATCAATTAAACGAGTCATTATCCAAATTGACCTTGAACATATTTTGCAGTTAATTCATTTTTAGGATCTGTAAAGAGTTTCTTTGTTTCTCTAAACTCTACCAAATCTCCAAGATACATGAATCCAGTATAATCAGAAACTCTCACTGCTTGCTGCATGTTGTGTGTAACGATGATGATAGTATACTCTTTTTTGAGTTCGGTGATTGTTTCTTCAATCTTTTGAGTTGCAATAGGATCAAGGGCGGATGCAGGCTCATCCATTAGTAAAACTTCAGGCTGGATTGCTAATGCTCTTGCAATACAAAGACGTTGTTGTTGACCACCAGACAATTCAATTGCAGATTTTTTTAAATCACTTTTTACTTCACCCCAAAGATATGCCATTTTTAGAGAATCCTCTACAATTTCATCAAGGATTTTTTTGTTTCTAATACCATTTAATTTTAGTCCAGCAGTTACATTGTCATAAATTGACATTGTAGGGAAGGGGTTTGGTTTTTGGAAAACCATTCCAACTTTTCGTCTGTGGTAAATTGGATCAATGGATTTGTTGTAAAGATCAATATTGTCAATCATAACTTTGCCATCTACTTTGGCATTTTTTGTCATGTCATGCATTCTATTCAAACAACGAAGAAACGTAGTCTTTCCACATCCAGAAGGACCAATCAAAGCAGTAACAGATTTTTCTTTGAATTTCATTGTGACATCTTTTACAGCTTCAATGCCATCATAACTGATTGTGACATTTTCAGCAACCATCTTGTATTTTTCAGAATCAATTGTTGGGGATGGATCAGATTCAACTTGTGTTTCCATATTAGTTGGTTTTACACTCAATGCTGTCAATTTTTAGTTTTTACTCCTTTCTTAATTAATTGTCCGAAAAATCCATTCTTGCCTTTCTTATTTGCAAAGAAGTATCGTACAGCAAGATTGATTCCAAGAATGATAAAGATCAAGACAAGTGCAGCACCCCAACCTTGTAGTTGAGCACTATCATAAGGCAACAAGGACAATCTCCAAATCCTTAATGGAAGTGCATCCATTGGAACATCCATGCTACTAAAGAATTGACTACTTCCAAGGATAGTCATGATTAAAGGAGCAGTTTCTCCTCCAATTCTAGATACAGAAAGCAAGATACCAGTAATCATACCATTTTTGGCAGCAGAAATTACAATTCTGAAGGTAATTACCCATTTTTTGAGCCCAAGTGCAGTTCCAGCTTCACGGTATGTTACTGGAACCATCTTGAGAGATTCTTCAGTTGTTCTTGCAACAATAGGGAACATAATCAAAGAAAGTGCAAAAGCTCCTGCCCATACAGAAAAGTGTCCTAGAATCAATACAATTACCAAGAATGCAAAGATTCCAAGAACGATTGATGGGAATTCCATAAACACATCATTGAAGAATCGAATTGACTTTGCAAGTTTGTTATCCCCATATTCAGAAAGGTAAATTCCAGACATTACACCAATCGGGACTCCAATCAAACTTGAAAGACCAATAATTATCAGAGTACCTTGAATAGCAGGACCAATTCCTCCTTCACCAGAACCAATGGCACCAGGAGTTTCAGTCAAAAATTCATAGCTTATTGCAGCAATTCCATTTTTGAAGACTTCGACAAGAATACTTCCCAGAGGAATAATTGCGATAATAACACATGCAAAAACAATAATCCTTACAACCTTATCAACGACTAGACGTTTCTCTACATTTTGTTTGAACATAGCACGATATTCTTGTCTTCGTTCATTTGTGGTACTCAATTGTTAATTGCACCCTCCTTTACTTTGAGCATTCTAGTAACGAGTATGTGAGCTACAACATTGATTGCAATTGCTATTAACAGTAAAACCAATGCAACACCAATTAACGCAGGAAGATGTAAGGACGCAGGAGATGCTTCAACGAATTCATTTGCAATAATACTTGACATTGTTTGGCTTGGTTTGAAAAAAGAAGATGGGATTGCAGCAATTCCAGTTGCATTTCCAATTAACATAGTTACAGCCATGGTTTCACCTACGGCTCTGCCTAATCCAAGGATAGAGGCACCAATCAAACCAGTTTTAGAATATGGGAACACTGCTAGTTTGAACATCTCCCATTTTGTTGCGCCAAGCATGTATGCAGCTTCTTTTTGTTGTTGAGGAACTGCCTTCATTACTTCACGAGATACAGCTGAAACGGTAGGAATAATCATAATTGCTAAAATTACACTTGCAGTGATAATATCTAACCCAAATGGCGTTCCAGAAAATAACCAAATAGAATCACCAAACGCATCATGTA
This sequence comes from Candidatus Nitrosopumilus sp., assembly GCA_016125975.1. Taxonomy (GTDB): domain Archaea; phylum Thermoproteota; class Nitrososphaeria; order Nitrososphaerales; family Nitrosopumilaceae; genus Nitrosopumilus. The sequence goes on along the minus strand of JAEFCZ010000017.1, from coordinate 14,381 downwards.
GTGGTTTTTCTATCCAGTCTTTGAAATAAATTCTAAAAACAAACAAACCCCAAAGTCCATAAATTACACTTGGAACTGCAGCTAAGAGTTCAACAATAAATCCTAATGGACCACCAATCTTTGCAGGGGCATCAGAGATGAACATTGCAATTCCAATACTAAGTGGAACACCAATTACCATTGCAAGTGCGGCAGTTACCAAAGTTCCTAAGATATAGGGTAATGCACCAAAGGATTCACGTCCTTCAACTGCGTTCCAATCAGTTCCAGAAATAAAAGCAAGACCGTCTTCTTCCCAAATTGGATAAGACTCAGAAAATAATTGAAAAACTAGTAAAGCAACCATAACTAAAACATAAACACCAGCAACAGTGGCACCAATTTTGAAAATTTTATCAGAGATTGGACGTCGACTAGGTTTTTTTTGGTTTAGATTTATCTTTCCCACAATTTTGGGCGCGAATTTGATGTTATCTAGGATCTGATCATATTTTATGAGAACATCGTAGTTCTATATAGATCCTCAACTAAATTGTAAATAACAAAAATTTCTAATGGAATTTGATTGGAAACCATTGAAAGTGCCAAGCAAACTAGGCGTATACAATTAAGCGGGGGTTCCACATACATCATTTCACTGCCAAAAAATTGGATTGAAGAATTAAAGATCAAAGTAGGTCAAAATGTAACAATTGTAAAGAATTCCAATCAATCATTAACATTATTTTCAAATGAAAAGGCCAATAGCGAAAAAAAGACAATAGCAGTTATTCCATCTAGCCAAAAAGATACAGGAGATTCCATAAAGAGAAAGATCATTGCAGCGTATCTTAGAGGATACAATACAATTGAGATAAAATCAAAAGGAATCAGACTTCCTGCAGAACACTCTAGAAATGTTAGAGAATTAGTTAGAACAAGTATGATCGGAACTGAGATCGTAGAATCTAGTTCAGAGAAAATCTCAATTCAAATTCTAACTAGATTACCAGAATTATCATTTGAAACTGCATTGAAGAGAATGTATCTTATGGCAAGCAACATGGTAAGAGAGTCCATTGAAAGTATTGATGAAGAAGATGACATCCATGCAGATGAAGTAGTAAACATGGATGATGAAGTAGACAGATTTGGGTTATACATGAGACGCAACCTAGTATTGGCAGTAGAAAATGAAAACATATTACAAGATATGGGATTAAGAAAACCATCAGATTGTCTTGGATATAGAGCAATAGTTACAAGAATTGAAAGAATTGCAGACCATGCATCGCATGTTGCAAAAAGAAAAAAATTCATTGAAGGAAAACTAGACACAAAATTATTCAATAAAATTAAAAAATTATCTGAAGAATCACTTACAGTATTTGAAGAGGCAATTGAAGCAGTTCAAAATCAAGACTTCATCAAAGGTGAAAAAGTAGCACAAAAAGTAGCAGATATTATTGAAGATGAACGACAGATAATGTCCAAGGTTTCAGATTCTGATAAAAACTCCATTTCAATTAGATTCATTCTGCAAGACTTGAGACGAATTGCAGAGTATTCAGGAGATATTGCAGAAGTAGCCATAGATGAAAATATTCAAAGTATCATCAAAGAAGAATAATTTTTGAAATTCTTAGGCACAAGAAAAAGAATTTTTTGAAAAAATAACCTTATTTGTCAAAAATTTACTCATAGTATATGATTTATCTGGTTTTCACCCATATTATGAGGAAATGATTGAGTGGTTCTCTCAGGTATTGTGTTGGAAATATACAGGAATGATTGATTCATCAACAGTTGCAAATGCATACATCTGGTTGACTGGACACTTTAGTGATGTTACAGGATACGCCAGTTGTACGGCAAACCATTTGGCAACAATCTAAAATTAAATCAAAAATAAAGAAAAAGAAATGAATCTACTGTACGTAGAAACCTCTATCCCAGTTTTGGGTATCTCTAAGATCTGCTGAACTAATGTTCTTTGCAGAGTCTACTTCAAACATTGTATCATAGATTGGATTGTTTGAATGATATCCCGTACATTCAAAGTCAATGATGTTTGCTAAAGCAAATCCCTTAAAGTAACCATCTTCTTTATCGCGGTCTGATTCAACAACATAATCTGTTACCCTACAATCTACATAGTTGAAGGAACGAATATGTTTCCCATCTGCAATCAAATCAATGTCAACTTGGAATAACTGCAAAACAGGATTTGTTCCAGTTTGACTTTGAATGCTAAGATTTTCATCTATTACATTATACAGTAGTGGGGTATCATCAACAATTCCTTCAAGTGTGAAAGTTGGACTAGATTTTGCCAAAACATCACCTTGATCATAGAATGGGAAGTCAATTACTTCTTGTCCTTCTTCATAGGTAAATGTGGCTACTGCATGAACATTTCCAGTGGTTGGAAATTCATGTGTTGGAAGAACGTTGGACACATAATTTGTTTTCCAAATTGGGACATCACCATATAGTGATTCTAAATTGTCATTAACTGGAGTTAGTCCAGCACAAGTAAAGCCAATTTGGTTAACCATTGCAAATCCAGATTTTCCAGTATACCCATCTTCTTTATCTTGCCAGGTAGTGATTTGTGCAGTATCTACAATACAGTCTCTATAGTCTAGTGCACGAAGAGTCTGATCATCCTTAGTAAATTCAACAAAGGCATCAAAGTCATTGTTGAATGCTAAAGTAAGTCCAGAAACTTGTCTTGATTTGTCAATTGCCTCATATAGCAATTGGTAATCAGCTACAACACTTTCTACTTCAAATTGAGCAGCAACATTGTCAGCATCTTCAGAAAATCCAGAAGTAATTTCAAAGAATGGGAATTCAATTCTTTCAATTCCTTCATCAAATTCAAAAGTGACAAATGTTCTTACATCATTTGCAAATTTGTAGTCAAGTGTACCATAGTCAGTGTATGTTCTTTCAGATACTCTTACAGGAGAAACATCAATACCAATACCATCTAATCCACCACAATTGAAATCGATATGATCAACTATGGCAAAACCAGTCTTAGAGGACATGTAACTTTCTTGATCATCTCTAAGTGTTTTCACTTCATAATCGCTAACATCACAATCATGATAGTTTAGAGTTTTAATCACTTCACCGTGTTTAACAAAATCAACATCTACTTCAAAATATCGGTAATCGTATTCAAAACTTGAACCGCCTGAAGTTTGAAGTCTGTATTGATATGCTTGGTCTAGTGCTTCATGTAAATGAGGAGCTTCGTTCAAGATACCTTCTACTTGAAATGAGATTCCACTATTATCAACAAAATCTTCACCCATATTAAATACTGGGAAGTTGTGTACTTCAACACCATCTCTAAAGGTAAATGTTAGAATTGCTTCTATATCATCTGCCATTTTGTATCTTGTAGTTGATTCTTCTTCTGCAAATGCACTGTTAAATTCAGCAATAGTTCCAATTGCAAGAATTGCAACTAAACTGAATGTTGTTGTCATCATTACGTTTTTTGTTGTCATTGCAAGTCATATTTTGAATTATAGTATAAGCTGGATCCTTATTCTATCCGAGTGGGATATAACAATAGATAGTCATCGTAATACTATATAGAATAATTTTGTGAAAATGTAATTCTAAAAAATTGGAACAACAAATTGTAATATCAAGTTCCAAAAATAAAGTAAAAAGAAAAGGGTTTAGACTTTGAGAATTCCTTCTTTAATGAGGAATTGTAGTCCGTAGATATAGTCTTGATCAGTAATCTTTCCTTCTGACCACCATTTTGCATTATCTCTAATCCATTTTGGAATTTCTAATGTACCGCTGTCTGCAGATGCTTCATAATTCCAGAGTACTTCACCGTCATAGGTTACTTGGGATAGACCTTGTTTTCCTAGTTCAACCACTTTGTCTGCTAATGGGACATATAGTAAGCTAGAAGAGTATTCTTGTCCATCAGTAATCATCCAGTAAATGAGATGGATTATAGCTTTTGCCTGTTCTTTATTGTCAGTGACTGGTTTTAGATCATCATACACAAGTAAGTATGTGAAACTAGCGAGTGGATATGAATCTGGACCAGATGCATTTACAAGTGATACTCCAACCCAGCTATCTTCAGCTGCAGGTAAATCATCAGCAACTCCACTAGATGCAGCAGAGATGCTGTCTAATGTTGGTTCGATAAATGCAGTCTTGTCAGCATTTTCAATGAATGCAAAACTCATTCCAGTTTGGAATGCGTATGCAAGTTCAATGTATCCAATTGAATACTCAGTTGACTTGACAATTCCAGCAACACCTTCGTTTCCTGCAGCAGCAAGACCTGAAGGCCATGGTACAGATTTACCTGCACCTATCTGTTCATCCCATGTTGGACTAACAACAGATAGATAATCTGTGAAGATGAAAGTGGTTCCTGAGCCATCTGATCTGTGTGCAGTAACTATGTCTTCATCAGGTAAATTCAAACCTGGATTCTCTGCAGCAATTGCAGAATCATTCCATTTTGTAATTTCACCTAAGAAGATTTTTGCTACAACATCGGCAGTCAATTTCATTCCTTTGTCTGGAACTTCAGGTACATTGTAAACTAGAACTACACCTCCAATTGATTCTGGAATGTGTAATGTTCCTGTAGCTAGTTCTCTTTCTTTTTCACTCATTGGTTTATCTGAGGCTGCAAAGTTTACAGTTTTTTCAAGGTGTTGTTTAATTCCACCACCACTTCCAATTGATTGGTAGTTTAGGTTTACATTGTTGTATACATTGTTGTATTCAACTCTCCACAAATCAATCAGGGGGAATGGAAATGTTGCGCCTGCTCCAGTCAGATTAAATTCTAAATTATCTGCAGGAGGTTCTGGCATAGAGTCGGCAGTGGCATTAAGAGGTGGTACGATTGCAATTAGTGCTGCGATCATCAGTATTGATGTTACTTGTCTTCTCATTGAAAGAACATGTTTTGGAATTTATTTACAAATAACAATCATAGATTACGGGAAAACAAGATCACTCTATTAACTATATAGAAAATTCTATTCGTTGCAGTTTAGAACTACATTTTCTTGAGAATCATAACAGTTGTCATTCTCTGAACCACCATCAAGTACATCAGAGCCTGATCCACCATAAATTACATCAGAGCCTGAATCACCTTTGAGAACATCATGGCCACCATTTCCACTAATGGTGTCATATCCATCATTTCCATAGACAATATCATCACCATCTCCACCAAAGATACAATCATTTCCTTCTAGACCACTAATGATATCATTTCCAGATAATCCAAAGATTAGGTCATCACTAGAAGTTCCTTGAAGAACATCATTCTCATCGGTTCCAACTATCATGTTGTAATCAGAGTAAACATTACCACATGCAAAGACTGTAATGTTTTGAGAGTCTTCAGCAGTGTTTCCTGCATTATCAAATGCAATCCAAGTTACCTTGTTTACACCCAAAGAGAATTCTTCAGGAGCATTATTCAAGATTGTTTTGATTCCACTTTGCAAATCTTCAGCAATGGCTTTACCAATAGGTACAGGAGTGAACAAATCAGTTGCCTCTAGTTTAATGTCACTTGGAGCCAAAATTACAGGATCAATATCATCAAATTCATAGCCTTCAGTTACTTCGGGGGCAATAATTTCAGTGCTTTGAACCATTTTTGTTTCATCATAAAATGGAGTCTCAAATGATTTTACTTTATGTGCAGCAGAATCTAATACCAACAAGTCACCCTGAAATCCCAATGCAATATCGGTTGGATCAACAAAAGAATTTCCAAATGGTCCAAGTTGCTCAAAGATATCTAAACGTAAGTTATCATCAAGTTCAAGATACAAAACTCTGTTATCTGCAGAGTTTACGACAAATATTTTTCCATCAGGGGCAACAGTAATTCCTTCAGGTGCAAAGACATGGTTTGTACCACGTAATGGGTAAGATTCAATCAAAACACCATCAGAAGAGAATTTTTCAACTTTACGATTTCCCTTGTCAGTAACATAGACATTGCCGTCATCATCAATTGCAATGCCAGTTAGAATAAGAAATTGATCATGATTCATACCGCCAGAACCAAAAGATAACACAAATTCACCATCAGTAGTAAATTTTTGAATTCTATAATTATCAGCATCTACGACATAAACAAAGCCAGAGTCTACTGCAATGTCTTTTGGAGATTTGAGTTCACCATCATTGTTACCAAATTTTCCCCATTCACCTACAAATGTTCCATTAAGAGTGAATTTTTGAATTTTATGTAAATTTTGATCTGCAACATAAACAAAATCAGAATCAACGCCAACACCAGAAGGGTGATGGAATTGACCAGCTTGTTTTCCACTTTCTCCAAAGTTAAGAATGAATTCTCCAGAACTAGTGAATTTTTGAACTCGTTTATTTCCTAAATCACTAATGTATGAATTTCCTTCAGCATCAACTGCAATGAATTGAGGGTATGAAAGGTGTCCAGGAGTAGATATTCCAAATTCTCCCCATTCAGCAAGAAAATCATAATCACCTAGTGCAAAAGATGGAGTTATAGTACCAGATAATAAAATTGCAGAAATTACGGTTACAGTAGCAATAGTTGTTTTCAACGAATAATGATTTCAAAATTTCTCAAAGATCAACAGAGTTAACATTTGTTTGATTTTTTGTCAACTTTATCTCAAAATGGTTTGTTTACCTCACGCGTAAACACATAGCTTGCAAGCCCAACCATCACCAATACAAAGACAAAGATAATTCCGAGGCTAAGAAATATGGACACCCCACCTTCAGATACGCCTGTCATCATCTCACGTACAAGCAAGACAGTGTATGTTACAGGATTTAGTTTTGCAACAGTTGCAAGCCAATTAGGAAGTAGTTCTAGTGGGAATAATGCAGGACTCAACATGAATAGAGGCATTCCAAGGAAATTGATAATTCCCCAAAAAGTTTCCTGAGACTTTGCAGTAGCTGCAACCATCACAGAAATTCCAGAGAATCCTAGAGAAAATAAAATTACAATTGCCATTATTGGTGCAATCATTATTGGATTAGGAAATGTTACACCTATTGCCAAAGCAATTCCCAAAATCAAACTTGCTTGCATAGCTGCAATTAGTGATATTGCAGACATTTTTCCCAAAGCAATTGCAGAACGGGAGATTGGAGACGTTAATGCCTTGTTCATAAAACCATACCGTCTATCCCACAAAGTGTTGACACCGCCAAAGATACTTGTAAAAATCGCAGTAAGTATAATGACGCCAGGTGCCATAAATTCAATGTATTCTCCTTCAAATCCAACTGATTGGATTAATGGTTGAGTTCCTGAAAATGTATTTCCAATAACTATAATCCAGATTGCAGGTTGTATGAGTCTAATTAAAACACCACTTCGAGATTTTTTGTATCGTTTTAGTTCCCTCCAAAAAATTGTGTAGGTATCATACATCAAAGTGTTCATGCACGTAACCTCTTCATTTTTGCGTGTTCTCGGTTTCGATTAAACGTTCCATCATCATCTCGAATTTCATGGCCAGTGTAAGAGATGAAAACATCATCAAGTGTTGGCTGAGTCAAAGAGATAGATGTAATTTTAATTCCAATGTCTGAAGAAATTTGAAAAATTTTTGGAATAACTTCAGTTCCGTTTGATACAAAAAGAGTGAGTTTAGAGCCATCTTCATTAATTTTGTTTACAGAGTCTATTTTTTTGAGTTCAGCCAAGAAAGAATCTCTATGTTCTCCATCTCCAATCACAATAGAAATGACTTCATTTCCCATAGCATTTTTCATGTTCTCCGGAGAATCGATTACCTGGATTTTTCCGCCATCAATAATCCCCACTCTGTCACATAGTTGATCAGCCTCTTCCATGTAGTGAGTGGACACAAAAATGGTCATTTCAAACTCAGTATGGATTTTTTTGATATATTCCCAAATTTTTCTACGTGTTTGGATGTCTAATCCAACAGTAGGCTCATCAAGAAACAACACCCGTGGCCTGTGAAGCAGACCTCCTGCAATATCCAAACGCTTTCGCATTCCGCCAGAATACGTTACAACTGCTTGGTCTTGTTTGTCGACTAGTTCAATTAATTCTAAAACATCATCAATTCTTTTTTTGATTTCATTTTTGGGAATATGATTGAGTTTTGCCTGAAGTATGAGATTTTCACGTCCAGTTAGATATTCATCAACAGTAGACTCTTGTTGGACATAGCCAATATTTTTTCTGACATTTGTAGGGTTAGAAGCAACATCAAATCCAGAGATTAACGCATTGCCAGATGTAGGTTTTAACAAAGTTGTAAGAATCATCATCGTAGTACTCTTACCTGCACCATTTGGACCCAAGAAGCCAAAAATTTCACCTTTCTTAACAGAAAAGGAAATATCATTTACTGCAACAACGTCTCCAAATGATTTTGTAAGAGATTTTGTTTCTATAGAATACAATACATTGATCGCAAATATCAATTATAAATTGCTAAGTATTGATTTAGATCCTCATAAAAAATTTAAAGACCAAATAGAGAGCTTAGAGTATGAAAGGATTATGTCAGAAATGCCACTCATCAAATGTAGAAATAACAGTTCAGGACGGCATTCCTGTTTGTGATGTGTGTTCTAAAAAAACAGAATAGGCAAAATAACAGAAAAAAGAAAATTAAAAAAGATCATTCAAGTTTTTTGAACTCATCTTTAGTCATTCTTAAAATGACTTTTTCTCCTACTCCCCAAATTTCAGATTTGGATAGTACTTTTGAATGTAGCAAACCGTCACTGACTTCAATTGTTTCCAATTCGTTAGTTTCTGAATTTTTGTGCAAGCGTTTTACTTTGCCAATTTTATGTTTGTCAATGTCAGTTACTGGGATTCCAGTTCGGACTGGAGGTCTACTAAGAAGTAGTGTCTCTTCAGAAAATTTGTCAATATAATCTTCAGATAGGAAATAATCTCTACGGAATCCTTGACGAATGGTTACACCATTTACAGCCAAGGTATCTTGATTGATGTGAATATGCTTTACTTTACCATATTCGATTCCTTCTCTATCTATGACCTTCTTTCCGGTAAAGGTATCTGCAGTAGCTAGATTGCCAGGCATTCCTTCAAGTTTTACGGACATAGTACAGGATTTACAGATTCGCTTATCATACTGAATATCAGAAATTTCTATCAATGAGGTTAAATTACTTGACAGACAAAACCTACGCATGAAAATAGAGGAGAAATTGTTCAGACCAATACTTACAACCAAAGGACGAAAAACAGGGAAAGAACATTCAGTCATGCTTAGAGCAGTTAACCATAATGGTAAAATCTATTTTTCAAGGCATCGACCAGATGGGGATTGGTTCAAAAATGCATTAAGTAATTCAGAGGTAAAAATAGCATACAAAGATGAAATTTTTACAGGGAAAGCAAAATTAGTGCAAGATGAAGAGCTAGATAAAAAAATATCAGCATTAAAGTATCCTGGGGAAGAAAGAGCCAAAGAAAAAAGAGTTACAATAGAAGTAATATTAGATTAAACCGGCTATTTAGATTTTTTAAAATATTTGTACAAGTAAAAAGCAGTCAATCCACCTAAAATTAATGTAATAATTACAAATGGAATAAACAAATCAGTTGTACTTGTGAGCAATTCATCAGAAGTTGCAACGACAACAGGTTCCAAAAATGAATCTTCTATATTTTCAGAAACAACAACAGCATCCAAGTCCATTTGGGATTCAGATTCGGCAGACATTGTAGGAGATGCAGCACCCCATTCAGCAGACTCGTCTTTAGCTAAAAATTTAGCAGATTCTGGTTGTGAAGATTCAACAGATGAAGAAAGTCCTCTAGACATCATCACATCATCTACAGGAATTTGTTTATTTTGTGAGAGTTGAGTGGATGAAAATAATCCAGATACACCAGTTGCAACACCAAGTCCCACTACTTTGTAAATATGTCTAAATGAACGGACCAAAAGTTTGCTTTCTTTAGTTTTCTCAGAGAGTTTTGGAGGAACAATTACAATGCTAAATTTTGATGCAGTGTAAATTTTCATGTTCTTGGGATTTGGAGTTTTTTTCAATCTTTGAAATTTTTACAACACCAAGATTCTGTAACTTGTTGAGATGGTATTTTACAAGTTGGAGAGAGACATTACTTTTTTGGGCAATTTGTGTTGCAGTCAAGTCTTCATTGAACAATAATTGAAGAATTTCACGACTAGAATCATTTGTTAATATCTCACCAAAAGACTTTATCTTTTCATCATCAGTAGCAAGAATTTTGATGTTCTCAGTCAAATCATCGTTTGAAAATTCATCAGAAGACAATAGAGTTCTCTACATAATCATAGTATATGTAAATTCTTTGGTAAAATTTGAATTTCACTAAACCTTTTATCTCAAACTACCAAATAATAGTAATCACTAAATGGTAGTTTTCAAAAAAACCACCAAGTGAGGAGAAAAAATGAATTCAAAAATAACAATGCCAATTGCAATAATAGTTTCAGTAATAGTTACAGCTGGAATAATATTTTCAGTAGGATTTGATGATCAACCACAAATCACGCAAACACCTACAACAGAAATTGTTTATGTAGATAAAACAGTATCAGAATTTTTTGAAGGGACAAATGATGTTAAAAAAATATCATCACAAGAGGAGTTAAAGGACATCCTTGAAACGTCATCATTACTTGAAGGAAATATCTATGTTAATAAATGGTCCTCAAGAGGAATGGTAGTTGCAGAAGGTGCAATGATGGCCGACGGTCTTGCACTAATGGCAGTACCAACTGCCGCAGTAGCCAAAGACGAATCAGGAGGATCAGACTATTCTACGACAAATGTCCAAGTTGCAAATGTAGACGAGCCAGATTATCTCAAAAATGATTCAAAGTATGTTTACATTGTATCACAAAATACGCTCTCAATAATTGACGCATACCCTGCTGAATCTGCTGAATTAATTTTAAAAATTGCACTAGACATTGAATCTCAATACATTCAGAACATGTTCTTAAATGACGATAGACTAGTAATTTTCTATAATGGACAAAGCGATGATGAAATCATTCCGCAGTACGACTTTGTTCCTAGACGCTCATACAGCCCAGTAACACATGCATTAATTGTGGATGTATCAGACAAAGAAAACCCTTCAATTGTAAAAGATTACTCCATTGACGGTCATTTCAGAGATGCACGAATGATTGGAGACTATGCATACTTTGTTACAAATACTAACGTAAACTATCAATATCCAAGACTGCCAATAATAATGGAAGATTCAGTTAGAATCATGACTCCGGATGCATTTTACTTTGACAATGTTGAACAGTTTTCAAATTTTAGCACATTGACTGCAATAGACATTTTCGGAGACACGATAAACTCTGAATCATTCTTGATGGGATACTCTGGAACATTTTATGTGTCTGAGAATAATTTTTATCTTACATACCAGCAAAATGCGCCATTTGGATTTTATGAAAATTCATCACAAGACAGATTCTTTGACGTAATAGTACCATTACTACCAAATGACATTCAAGAACAAATCAAAACAATTCAAAATGATTCTTCAATAAACTCCACAACCCAATGGATGAAAATTTCAGAATTGATGCAAGAGTCATACAATCAAATGGATAAAAACAGTAAAGAAAAATTATTTGATGACATACGAGAGGCATTAAACGAGTATGATGCTAAAATTCAAGAAGAAACTAGAAAGACAATAATTCATAAAATTTCAATTGATGAAGACAAAATAGAATATGTTGCAAAAGGATCTGTGCCGGGTAGATTGTTAAATCAATTTTCAATGGATGAATCGGGAGACAGATTCAGAGTTGCAACAACAATAGAACATTACATTCAGCATGAAGGAACAATCCGTTCAAATGCAGTTTATGTCTTAGATGAGGAGCTCAACATAGTTGGAGAACTAGAAGACATAGCACCAGATGAGAGTATATTTTCATCACGATTCATGGGAGACAGGCTCTATTTGGTAACATTCCAACAGATTGACCCATTTTTTGTAATTGACCTCTCAAAGGATACACCAAAGATTCTAGGAGAACTAAAGATTCCAGGATTCTCAAATTACTTGCATCCATTTGATGAGGATCATGTAATTGGAGTAGGAAGAGACACCAAAGTGGACAGCAATGATAGAGTTCAACAGTTAGGAGTCAAAATTGCATTATTCAATGTAGCAGATGTAAATAATCCAAAAGTACTAGATGACTTTGTCATTGGAGATAGATCAAGTCATTCTGAAGCACTACACAACCACAAAGCATTCTTCTTTGATAAAACAAGAAACGTGCTTTCAATTCCAATAAGTGGAGATTCAGATGGTTTAGAACATATTTCTACAAAGATGTTTGCCCCAGAATATAATCGCTGGAGTGGATTCTATGTCTTTGACATAGATACTACAAATGGATTTTCCATAAAGGGAACAATCACACATTCAGATAGTGATTCAAGATACTATGGAATGGGAGATGCAAGAACATTCTACATTGATGATGTGTTGTACACAGCATCTCAAGGATATTTGAAGATGAATTCATTTGATGATTTGAATGAAATCAATTCAATAAAACTTGAAAACACTGGCAAGTTTATTGATTACTTAGAAGAACCAGAAATGGAATTAGACCCTATCAGATAGAATTTCAAACAATGTGAATTATTGTACTAAGACCTCTTTTTTCCATCTCAACATCATTTTCAATTTCATAAACGGTAATTGTAAATGAAATAACATCTCGTTGTTTTGCATTTTCTGCATGTAATTTTAAATTAATATCCATAAGCTCAAAATCTTCTTGTGGGAGATTTGTTTCATCCAAATATGCCCCACATGTAGATTCTATTCTAAATCGGTCATCTTTGAAATGATATCCTAGTCTGACTTTTCTTCCTTCTCTCCCACTTGCTTTAACATTGATATCAATGACTCCAGGTTTTGCCTCAGTGTAACTTGCAGTTTTATTTACAAAGACTCCAATTTGGAGGGGCTTTCCAGCAGTGGATTCGGCCATCTTTTGTATTCCATCATTCATTACAACATCGATTGCAGGAATGGATGTTGCTACTTTTGCAATCCAAGTATTTGTTTTGTCAATGGTTGCACGAATTCCTGCTCTTCTTCGTTTATCTTCATCTTCAGGCAATTTGTAATAGTCAACCCAAGCCTCATAGTCATGAGAGATGTCTTCGATGAAATCCATACATGTTCTTTGATAAGAATTCACATCAGTTGTTCTTTCAGACTCATCACCAATTCTCATAGAGTCATCAGTTGGCATTGCCATACCCTAAGCCATTCAAAGTTCTAAAAAAACCAATCTGGGAGAAAAATTAATGATTATAATAGGAATTTCTTTTCAAAATAGTCATGATATTTTCAGAATTAATTTTAGATCTTCAAAATGCATTGAAAAAAGACTTGGCACAGATTAGATTTCTCTTAAAAAAAAATCCAGCAATGGGATACACCAGAATTGTAGATATTGGAAAAGAAGTAGGCAAAAAATACAATATCAAACTAGTTGTGAATTTTCCAAAAGAAGGAAGAATTGAAGAGTTTGAGATGTATGGAAAGAGAGATTTGAGTTTGATTGTAGATTATGAAAGAAAGAGATTCCCAATAGACAGAGAACAAATCAAACAAAAGGCATTAGAGATTCTAGGAGAAGTTCAGACTGAAGATGCTTACATGTATGAGAATAAGGAGGGAGTCAGAGTATTTGGAGAGAATTGGAAGATAGATATTTTGCCTCATTCAGTCCACATTTGGACTGAATTTGATGATAAAGTCACAGCATTTTGTGATTGGTTGATGGAAAATGCATATCAGATGAAAAAGAAATAGTCTACAAACGTTCTAGTTGATCAATCAAATCATGGGCTTCATGGTTTTTTGGATCTATATTCAAGATACATTCACAACAATGAATAGCTTCATCTTTTTGGTCCAAGGCCAAGTGGACATTAGTTTTGAGTCTAAGCATTTCAACATCTTTTTCATTTAGTTGAAAGGCTTTCTCAAAATAGGGTAATGCTTTTTTTGCATCATCAACTAAAAAGTAAACACTGCCCATAATGAACATAAAGTCATGATCATCAGAATATTGAGATTCTAAACTTTTTCCTAGTCGTATTGCGTCTTCATAATTTCCTTGTGTTATCAATTTTCTAATTTTTCGTTTAGGATGATTGAAAAGACCTACCATTTTACTTCAAAATTTATCTCACACGTCACAATTTGAATGTAGGTAATTATGAAGAGATGCTCATGATTCCTTCTTTGATTAAGAATTGAATTCCTTGAACAAAGGAGTTATCGTCAATTGCACCATCTG
>JAEFCZ010000082.1 GCA_016125975.1 Candidatus Nitrosopumilus sp. | reverse complement strand
CCAAGTTTTGCACATATTTTTGTAGAGTCTACCATGTCTACAATCCCTACCACCACAGATACCTCCTTTTCAGAGTTTAGTTTTCTCTAGGTTTTCTTGTGTCATTTGTTTAGTTTTATTTTAGAACAATAAAAATATCCTTTTACCTCTAGATACAATATTTCATCTACATTTGAGGAAGAAACTCATATAGTAATAAAAAAAATTTATAGAATAAACATGGATTTTTTAAAATTAGTTCTAGGAGTGGAGATTAGTTGGGATAATTTTAGACCAATAGGCATTTTGTATTCAGCAATTGTCATAGGCGTAACATATGCAGTATTCTTTCATTTAGATTACATGCCAGTTATTGACCATTTGCTCTTCATTTGATTTTGTCTGTGATAGAACAATGAATTTTCTTTTGTTAATTTTTCTGATTTGACCCTGGTTTGTTGAAAAATAAAGATAAGATACAAGAGTTTAATGAATTTAAAGAAAAGTATGAAGATACTACATTAAAGCCACTGCGTGATGTTATTGAAAAAATGAAATCTAGATCTGAAGATGGGAATGATATCTATGGATGATGTGAATTTGTTGGAAAAAGCAATGTTTGAGTACAAACAAGCAATGAGAGCGAAAAAAATGAATCGCGAATTGTTAGAACATTTACGTGGAATGTACTTATGGTTATTCAGATATTCTGAAAAATACGGTATTCCAATACCAAAGAAAGAAGAGGTGTTAAGAATGGCTGAAAGAGCTGATGTGTTGATAGATGAGATCACCTTAACCGATCACAAAATGAGTAAAAATATATCGAAAGAAACTCGACCTAAAAATCAAAAAAGCAACCAAAAATTTACAGACGACGAGGGCAACCCTAGTCTTGACGGAACCCTCGGTTATGCTATCTGTTTTTATTTGCAGTGATCCTTGTAGTATTCTTTTGCTTTTTGAAGAGAGGTTTTCTCATCTTCCGATAAGGGTCTAGAATTATATTCTAGAAATTCTTCTGCTTCTTTTCCTTTGAGAGTTAAAATGTCTTCATTCATTATACTTACATCCTGTATTTGGTTTTGATATATAAAATGTATATCGTTTGTATATAAAATACACATTATTCATTATTCATCAGAAAATTATGGATCCTTAAAAGAAACGACTGTTTAGTTTTTGTGAAGTTTAATTACGAGATAAAACCCTCCAACTTTTTCACATTACCTGATGAAAAACAAACTGCAGTAATTGGAAGATTCTTTGCATTACTATCAAACCTGCAAAAGACTGCCAAAATTCTCATGATAAAAGAGCCACTTGATGTCCAGATAGGAAACGAGATTAGAAGGATGCAGGTGTTAAGGACGTATCTTAGCTCAGATGAATCCCTTGAAAATGTACTGGAATCATTAGGATACGAGTATTCAGTTGTTTTAGAGATGCCATCACGGAAGATAAGATCTGAGAAACTTCATCACCTTATGATGCAAGGAGATTATTTTGCAAAATGTTTCACGTTATATTCGCTTCCTGCCTCTCTGGGACCTGCATGGGTGCATTCCCTGCTTGCCCCAGCTGACATGATATCAATTACAATAAAACCAATACAACACGACAAGGCAGTAGGTCAGATGAATCGTTACACGACTCTGGTCCAGGCTGCTGCATCAAAATCATACAAGATGGCAAACCGTTCTGCAATATCTGAACAGGTTCTCATGGCTCTTACAAGACAGGAGACAAAGCTATTCTCATTTAGAATAGTTGCAATGATTATGGCAAAAGACATCAAGACACTGAAAATCACATCAAAGAGTTTTAGACGACAAACAAATGCAATGCTTGCAGGCTTTGATCCTACGATATCAAAACAGGCAATGATGCTAAAGGAAGGTTGGGGAAAACCATTATTCATTGAGCTTGGATCTTGTGCAATCTTCTATCCATTTGTAAGTGCAGACATGCTTGAGGTCCCAAATGGAATAACACTTGGAGTAAACAAGAGCACAGGTGCTCCTGTAATTTACGATTACACGCAGCGAGACAACTATAACATCTTGCTTTTAGCTACAAGTGGAGCTGGAAAAAGCGTCACTGCCAAAGTCATCCTAACTAGACTGATGAAAAAGTATCCAGACTGTCTGGTGTACATTATAGACCCGCAAGGAGAGTATGATTCCATCACTCAATATCTGGATATTTTACCAATCCGAGTAACTCAGCAAAAAGAGCTTGGCTTTGATCCATTCAAATTATTTGAATCAAATGATGCAGCAGAGATTCTTGGAGACATTACACGTGCAAAAGATACAGTTCGAAAAGAGTTTCGAGCACTGGCATCAAAAGCAAGGAGTGTCTTTGAGCTCTATGAGATAGTAAGCGATGAGGCAAAACAGTACCTAAAGGACTTGGTACAAGGCCACATCTCAGATATTCTAAAAGGAGATTCGACTAAAATGTCAGAGCGAGCAGTAATCTCTCTGCGGGGCACATATGGTCAAGACGAGTCAGTTGCAATGCTGCTATTACTTGCACTTGGAAAAATCTGGAAAAAAATTCTAGAAAAACCACCAAGAACACCAAAGATCCTTCTCATTGATGAGGGATGGATGCTCTTCAAGATGCCAAGTGCTGGCAAGTTTTTAGACAGCATAGCAAGAATTGGAAGAAAACTAAATGTAATTTTCATCTTTGTAACGCAAAGACCAGAAGACATCATAGACAACGAATACGGAAGAGGAATTGCAGACAATGCAGGAACTAAAATTCTGTTGCAAAATACTGAACAGGCATCCCAAAAGATTGCAAAGGCAATGTCACTATCACCACAAGAGATGGACATGCTAAAGACATTCTCAAGAGGCGAGGCATTGTTTTTAACAAAAGATTATCGACTACGAATACAGATAACTCCATCAAGAGAGGAGCTCAAAATATTTTCTACAACTCCGATGGAAAACATCTAATCTCTGCCTTTTTATCAAGTTGTTTTTTATTTTTCAATTGGAGCTAAAAAACAGATACTATCAGTACTTTCTCAAAGTTTGTGACATGATGAAACAGAGACAAGACAGGATGGCATATGAAATTAGCACAATGAATGTGGGACAAAAATTAGAGACTGATCTGTATCAGCTAAAGCTGGATGGAGTAAAGCAATCAAACGATGGAATGTTGTATTATGTAGTAATGTTGGATAGAAGAGAGCAAAAGATTGTATTCAAGGCACCACTGTTGCTTTCTTCTCCAAAACGTTTTAGATGCTAAAATGAAATGCATATCAACAAATTCTTTTGCACTATATCGTGCCTTATCAAGAATGTTTGTATTATAATGAGTGAGAAAAAGAAAAGCAATCAGTCCTGCTATAGTTACAATGCTTTTGATGGCAGTTGCAATTGCAGGTGGTATGGCAGTGTGGCAGTCAATGAACACACAAGCTCAGACAATGGCAAAAGTATCTAAACTGGATATAGTAGATGTCTCACTTACCAATCTTCAGGTAGGAGGCAAAGCATTCTTTTCAGTGACTCTGAAAAATTCAGGAACCATTGATTTTGATACGATTGAAGCTGGATTCTGGGATGATTCCAACAAATACGCCAGTTTTGTAAAAAATTCTGCCAATCTGTTACCTGGAGCGCAGTGGAGTGATAATGACGTCTTTGATGCAAGTATAACAATCAATCAAAAATATACAGTAAAGATCTCTGGTACGACATCTGATGGATCTAGATTCAGCATGGCCAAGACGGTTTCTGCCATGGGTTAGACAGGAAACACTGTCGTTTCAGCCCTTAAGAAATTTAGTTTGTTTTTTTGTGATGAAAAAAAGAAAAGCAGTAGGAGAAGTAATTGCAGTTGCATTATTGTTGGTAGTAACAGCAGCAGTAATGACTGTTATAATTTCATACTCAAATGATCAGATCTTTTCGGAAAGACAGACAGCTTCAGAGGCAATAGAAAAGTCAAGAAAAAGAGTTCAAGAGCTTGTCTCACTGATTGGCATTTCTGCAAACTCTGGAAGCATGTCAGTTGAACTGCTAAACTATGGAAAAGAGATAATCACAGTTGAAAAAGTCATGGTAGATGGAACGCCTACACCATTTAGCATTCAAAAATCTGATGGAACACCAGTTGGGACCACTCTTCCAGTAAAGGAGCTTGTGAATTTACAGATGCCAACGACTGGCAAAACAGTCCAAATTCTCACAACTGCAGGCAATCTTTTTGATTTTTCTGCCTAAATTCAGGCTTTTTTTATTCTGGTATTTTCTAGCTGATGCTAGACAAAAAGAAGATAACAATTTTTTTGATTGTTTTAATTTTATTTTCACATGTTACCGTAATTGGAATAGAACCAGCTGAAGCGCGACACTATTCTGGCGGAACTGTGGTTCCGTGCAACATTACCATTAGAACAAACATACTTTCAGTGTATCATTCTGATTTGTCATCACCACGAAACAATCCAGACAAGACATACTATCCTGGCGATGCATTTCATTTTATTATCCAGTATGCAGGAAGTCCTACCTGCAGAAACTTTACTGTTCACCCCTTACAGAGCTCTGGTGGATTGACAGTTACTGATCACAAAGGAACAAACTATCAACACGGCTCTTCAATTGTAGGTTACTCTGATTATCCTTCTAAAAATTATGAAAGCTCACATCCATTTGAGAGTACACAAAGTATCAATACATTTGAAAAAACTGTTCAGCAATTATGCAACAAAAATAAACGAGTAAATTCAGGATGCGTTTCAGGTCATGCAGAAATTGCAGTAACACAAGATGAGCTAAATCAAATCCACTGTACCACAAATGAGAAAACCAAAAGAGAAGTTTGTGCGGAAATAGAAAACAAGATAACTCTAAAGGTATCTGGAGAAAAAAAGATCTGCAGGACCATTAACGGCAAGACAAAATGCTTTTGGGTTACAGTGAGCCGCACTGCATCATTTGCTCCATCAATACTAAACCCAAACATCTCGATAAATGTCACAAAAGAAAACCTGACTGATTCAGATGGCTACACGATTCGAAACCTTGATGGGACGTACTATCTGTGGGATGCAATCAATGTAATTCACTGGCCAATCTACAAGTGGCAAAACGAGCGAGGAGGAACACTAGAGACTGCAACCACAAAGAGATACGATATAACAAACGAAAAAGAGTTTGAGTGCCAAAAAAAGAGTGCAGGTACATGCGATTATACTCTTGAGCACAACCATATCACTCCTTGGCAAAATGTGTTTGATCATGGTGCTGGCCTTACAATCTACAACGGTACCTCAGAAAACGACCTTGGTACTCATTCATTCCAATATAGAACTGACCTATTCAACATTGGAAGATACCTCAATACCACATCAGGCTCCACAGATGCCTTGGTCGTAAAATATGAGCCTGTATACCAGAATTATCCCTACAATATGCTAGATGACATTCACTGGTGGGCATATGGAAACAGGCCTGCAGTAGCAATTCACTATTTTGGCTCAAATGGCGGAGGACCTGATGATTCTCCAGGTATTCATGAACTTAGACGAAGCAAGCTGAATGGATTTGATTATTCAGGTTATGCATTTGATCCTGTCAACAAAGTATTTCTCAATGAAACAATGAGCTGGAACTCTGCTGAATCCATAATGTTGCAAAGACTTTCTTTTGAGGACAGATGCAATCAAGAAGTAAATTTTGATTCAAGTTCCTTTCAAGCTGAAAAAGAAAACACTGCAAGCAACAAACAAGACTCTGCAATGTTTGTAAAATCTGGTTATGGCAAAATAATCTTCAGCTATCCCATCCTAAGAACTATGCTAAAGGAAAGATTTCATGATGTTACCATAGACAATTCATTGCAATCAATACATTTTGGAGGAAATGAAATCTCAAATGTAACAGACTATAACTATATCTATCCAAGAGTAAAATTTCACACATCAGTAAAAGTAATTGCAACTGATTCAGAAGGACAAAGAAACCAAATACCTATTTCAATTGTAATGAGTCCTCAATTTGAAAAAGGAGCACAGTACACTCAAGACTATGTCTGCAAAAAGATATTTCATGACACAAAAGATGTAGGATTTTCTGACATTGTACTTGATGATATGTATGGAAAAGACGTAAACAAGAAAGATGGAACTGGGCATGTTAATCTAAAAGCTAGCCTTACATCAACGTGGTTTCCAAACTATACAGAAACATTTTTTGCAAATTCAAACTATACATTTGAAAACAATTCTGCTCTTCAAAGTCTCTATGAGAACGAGCTTGATATACCGTTAAACTTTGGGTTTGGAGCTCTCTCGCCTTATGACATTACAATTACAGCTGGAAACAAATCTCACACATTTGATGCCCAAACATTCCAGTTTTACTCTAATCACTTGTTTGTTGTAAATCTTGATCAGGACAACATTCTAAATGTAACAAGGGATGAGAACAACAAGAATCTAGTTACTATTTCCTATGATGAAAACTTTGGTCCAATCGAGCAGGTACTAGTTGATGGAAAAGAGTATGAAAGACGATGCAAGACTGGCTGCAGCATGATTATTCCAAACAATGAAGCAGTTATCTTGGAGGCCTACAATATCTGGAGTGGAAGAGCAGCCGCCTCCCTAGATTATATGGAATCAAAAGAAGAGAACATCAAGTTTGATGAATCTGATATAATCTGGTATGCCATATTGGGGCTCATTGCAGCTCTTATTCTCTGGAGAGAATCAAAAAGAATTCTCAGATGGCTAGGATTTTCTACCGTTGACTAACGACACCCACGTCCCCAAGTATGGTACCCATGAGGGACGCGTATATTTCATGTAATGATAATTCCTCACTAAGGAATTATCATGACACAAAGTATATCGATATAATTTATTTAACAAATGTCTCACTACCCCTCTGCAAACTATATAAAAAAACTCTCACTATGTCCTTAACAACTATATAAAAAAGTTCTCAGTGTTAATAAACAATGATAAATGACAGTCAGATAAGAGTATCAAATCCGTGGTGGAAGACAAGAGAAAACATCAAAAGAGATGAAAAGATAACATAATGGGAAAAATCCACTATAAGATATGATCCTAGATTAAGGCATAAAATTAGGTATGATTTTGAACCTGATAATACAGTTGTTTATACTCTGAGAGGGCCAAGGCAGGTGGGAAAAACTACCCTAATCAAACTGCAAATCAGAGACTTTTTGACTAAAGGAACTGTTTGGCCTTGGAACATCTTTTACTATTCTTTTGATCTGGTAAGCTCAAGATCTGAACTGGTAGAGGTAATTGAAGCTTATTTGAGATTAAGCAAAAGACACAGAAAAAAATCCAATAGAGCATATCTCTTCTTGGATGAAGTATCCTCGGTTAACGATTGGCAGAAAGGAATCAAGTGGTTGATTGATAACAACAAACTTGAAAATTGTACAGTACTGGCAACCGGTTCGCAAGCTGTTAATATCTTAAATGCTACTGAACGGCTTCCGGGTAGAAAGGGAAGGACAACAGATCCTTATGATAAGCTACTAATTCCAATGAAGTTCTCCGAATTTGTAGAAGTCCAAGATAAAGAAATTGCCAAATTCATACGGGATCAACAACTCCTTCCAACAGCGAATAGAAAGAAAAAATTCTTGCAATTATTGTCAAAGGAAATTCCAGAAAAGATAGATCTGTTACATAATAATTTCATAGATGATTTGAATGATTATCTTTACGAATATCTGTTAACTGGGGGAACTCCTAAGATTGTTGATGAAAAAATTAAAACTAATTTTATTTCCCCTGAATTGTATACAGATTATCTGGATGGAATCAAAGGTGATTGGGGTCCGCTAAGAAATGAGACATTGTTAAAACAGTTTGGAGGTGCAATAATTAACAGCTTGGGCTCTAGCATATCTTGGGACAAACTACGGCAGCAAGCACAGTTAGGAGGTTGGACAACAGCTCAAGATTATGCACTTTCATTAAAGGACTTGTCAATTATTACCATTATCCATAGGTATGGAGAAAAAAAGAAGATTCCATTGATTGCCAAAGAAAAGAAGTTCTATTTTCATGATCCCTTCTACTTACACATGTTCAACGGTTGGTTGAGCACAAAGGATCCATTTGAGTTATCTGAAAAGTTTCTTGCTAGCGAAATTAATCAGAGCAATATGGTTGAAGGTGTAGTTTCTGATCATCTCGTAAGGTGGGCCTTCTCTCTAGTAGAAAATAAGCAAGGATTTGATTACTTTAATCATGTCTTTTTCTGGAAGGATCAAAAAGACAAAGAAGTAGATTTTGTCTTATACAAAGAGGATAATTTCGAGGCTCCTATGGAAGTCAAATACAGAAACAAGGTGGATGCTAGAGAACTTGGAGGGCTTACCAGCTTTTTGGATGAAACAGGCGTAAAAAGTGGTCTTGTATTGTCTAAAAATGAGCTGGAAGAAAAACAGGACTATCTCATTCTTCCCACTTCTGTTTTTCTAATGCTAATTTAGATACTCCATATAGATTGGAAACTAAAGCATCCAAGATGATTCAATATATTCAAGGGGCTGTAAAGTTTTGGTTGTCAATTATTGTTGAATCTGTCTCATTAAGAAAATCAAGAAAAACTGCAAAGTCGATAATTTGATTATCAGGATTATCATCACCAAAGTGCTCGTTTAGGAACATTTCAAATAATTCTTCTAGATTTATTGCATCTAAATGATTGGCATCTGCAGAGCTTGAATTATCTTCTTCAAGACTTGATGTCATGTTTAGTTCGTTGCTGTCTATGGTGTGATCCATATTCGTATTCTCAAAGTTTTCATTTAACAAAAACTCGTCTTCAAAATTGTCTAGTGATTCAGAGAATTCATTTTGATTGGGAAATGTTTGCTGAGAAAAATCATCAAGGAAATCATTTATGTTGGTATAATTAACCAGCTCAATTGTAAATTGCAGTGGAATGTTTTGATGTGAAGCAGTAGGCTTGTAGATTACTGCCTTGATAGGAAATGGAAAATCATCACTGATGTTAATGATGCTTTGTTCAATTAGATTGTACCCAAGTGCAAAGGTTTGAAATTGTTGATTACTGTCATCAAGTGAAATAACTTCTTTGTTTCTGATGACAAGATCAGTCTCTGGTGCGGTATATGTTGCAATCTTTCCCCATGACTTGCCTATTGCCAATGGTCTTTGGTCAAACTCATTTGCAAACTTTCCAATCCAGAACAGAGTTCTTGAAACAGAGTCTGCATATGGAATACTTGTCCCATCAGTTGTAATATCAGATGTAGCAGCAGATATCTGAAAGATAGAGTATGTCTTCATGTCTTGATGATCCATTACTGCTTGGACAACCCACACATCACCATGTGGACCCTTCAAGATGTCAACAAATTCTAGACTAAGCTGATAACAATGATCAGGAGATTCTGGAATAATGAGAATCATGTCACAAATTTTGTAGGCAAATTGATCACCTGGTATGAGACCCTTTCCAAGATACCATGTTGCAGGCTTTCCCTTTCTGTTAAGCAGGTCACCTGACTGGATATCACTTTGTTTTGTATCATCAAAATGTTCAGGCTGTGAAAAAACTGTCTGGAATCCAATAAAGGATGTAGCCATTACAAAAAATAGTAAAATTATTCCTATTGTGAATGCGCTTTTCTTGTATTTCAACAAAAAATATGGGATGGCTCCTTTTAAGCGCCAAATCTTTTCGTGTTGAGTTTGGGTTCTAAATCAATTAAAACAAACTGGCTTGAGCTTAGACCGTATCAAAGCTTCAAAGACGACTGGTATCTAAAGGAAATTTTACACAAGATAAGCGATATTGGATTTTTCTTTTACAGAAAAGAAGACAGAACCAGAATCATTATCAGAACCAATGATTCTGAAAAAAGCCTCTTTGAGAAGATTGATCAGCTAGAAGCAATTGAGATCCCAGAACCAGAATTTGTTTTTCGATACGTAAAAAAACTGAGACTAAAAAGGCATTATGCCATTCCAATAGTTTTAGAGGTGCAACGAAGCCAGCTTTACAATGTCCTAGAGCAACTTCACAAAGAAGATTGTCTTGTGGCATGTTATGCAAAAAAAGATCCATACGCTGCAGCATCTGTGTGGAGCTGGATCTCAAATAAGGAATCAAAGTATGGCAAAGAAAAGAGAATGGGTCCTCAACTGCAAAACTTTATCCAAACTGCAAAGCAAAAAGCAAAGGATACAGAATTTTATCAGTGTGAAATAATTCTTGGAGCACAACACAAAAAGAACTTTGAGCATTTGAAGATGACTATTCCAGAAGGAATCAGCAAAACAAAGACAGTATCACAGACAAAATTTTCAATAAGAAAAGGTTGTTGTGCTGAAAACAATTTTCCGTTTACAACATTTTCTCCCAAAAAACCAATCATTTCATCAAAAACATTTCCTATACTAAATGGAACAGAATTGCTTAGCATAGTATCGCTGCCAGAAGATGTCTCAAAACTGAGAATGGCATTTGGATCTTACGTGCCATACTCCCAAGGTCCAAAAAGCAGTATAGACGATACAGATGTTATAATCTCAAATGATGATAAATTCAAAAAAGATTGATCTTGGAGCAATATGATGATTTTATTTGGTTTTACCAATCAACCTCTTCTTTAACCGATAATGATATGTCTGGAAATTGTGAATTGTTTTGAAATCCCATCATCTGGATTATTTTGTTTGAATGAATCCATGCAAGCTCTGTGGTTGTTTTATCATCAAGGTCTTCTAATCCCGGTATGTTCAAGGTCTGAAGGGTTGTTTTTGGATCTTTGATTGCCCTCTCCAAAATTCTTGTAGCAATGCGCAGTTTATCCTTAGACTTCCAATATCTGCCAAGCTTGTACCGCCCAGTAATCTTTTCAGGGATTATCTTGATTAGGCCCACTCCTCTGATGGATGCCATATCTGTTCTGAGATCCTCATATCCTCCTTCTTTCTGGTATTTTCTCATTAGTGCATTCAAAGCATCAGCTTTTTCCTGGTTATCTGTAACAAA
>JAEFCZ010000051.1 GCA_016125975.1 Candidatus Nitrosopumilus sp. | reverse complement strand
AGAAAACCACAAAGAAAGCAGAAGCAAAACCTGCAAAGAAAACCACAAAGAAAGCAGAAGCAAAACCTAAAAAATTAACTAAAAAAGAATTAGAAGAGCAAAAAAGAATAGAAGAATTAACCCCTGAGGAAGAATTAGAAGAACAACTAACTGATGAAGAAATTGAAAATTTCCAAATTGAAAAAGTAGACATGAAAAGACTCACAAACAAAGTTTGTGATATTTTAGCTGAACGCGAATCAGATGGAATGTTTCAAAGTGAATTATGGAAGAAACTCAAACTTACAAGTCGTGATGGTTCCCGTTTGTCATTAAAACTTGAAAGAATTGGATTCATTACTAGAGAAAAAATTCTTGAAAATAATCGTTGGACTTACAAATTAATTTTAAAGAAAACCCCAATCAGTACACAATCAATTGAAAATTCACCTTGTTTGGTTTGCCCCGTTGAACAGAAATGTTCATTTGAAGGTGAAATAAGTCCTAGAAACTGTCAGTTCATTGAAGATTGGGTAATTGCTGAAATGAAAAAACCTGCGAAGGCTAAATGAAATTATTAGATGCACGTAAAGATCACTATCGAAAACTAGCTCATGAACAAGGTTTTCGAAGTAGAGCTGCGTACAAACTCAAAGAACTAAACCAATCTTATCGTATTATTGGCCCTGGATTTTATGTGCTTGATCTCGGTTGTGCTCCTGGTGGTTGGACACAAATGGCTGTGAAATTGGCAGGAAATCAAGGCAAGGTCATGGGAATTGATTTGTCATATGTTGAAGAAATTTCTGGTGCTCATATTCTTCGAGGTGACATTGAAGATGAGAATACTGTTGATGAGGTAATGTCTTATTTTGAGCGTAAGGTTAATGCTGTAATCTGTGATCTTTCTCCAAAAGTTAGTGGTAATTGGTCAGTTGATCATGCAAAGCAAATTTCTCTAAATTATGATTGTACTAAAATCATGGATAAGGTATTAGCACACAAAGGTAATGCTGTCTTCAAAGTCTTTGATGGTGAATATTCCATGGAATTCCGAGATTATATCAAGAAAAAATTTGCAAGAATTAATCTCACAAAACCTAAAGCAAGTAGAAAACAAAGTAGTGAGTTATACTATGTGTGTTTAGGTTTTATTGGATAGATCTTGAAAAATCTCATTTATTTCATTTATCTTTGCATTAGTTCTAAACCCTGTTGGATTAAATGATGTAACACTGGCAACAAAATTATTTTTTTGCAAATTCTCTATAACATCTTCTAGTTTTGGTGGTGATGATTTCATTTTTTTTGCAACTTCATCTAGTGTATAATATGTTGCAGGCATTTCTGCTTCTAGAAGACATTTGTTTAGGATTTTTTCACAAACTTTGTCAACTTGTAAATTTGGAATTTGAACTAACATATTTTCAATAAACTCTTTATCAAAAATTTTTCCAATCCATAATGGACCTGCAATTTCAATTTCTGATTTGCATAATTCACACTTTTGTTTTTGTTCTAATGAAATTTCTCGATGCCCACAATTTTTACAGTGTAAAATATATCCAATATTTTCTTCTTGATCAGGTCTGTTTCTAACTTTGACATATGTTCTATAGTAGTGCATATCACTTTCAACAAACATTGGTTCAACTTCCACTCCTAATCTTGCTGCTACAATTCTTAGGCAACCAAGTACCAATCTGATTGCCATCTCATTTCCATATTCTGCCCTAATTGGAATTCCTCCATATTTTCTCTTACAGGCACTCTGGAAAAGCCCATTTAACACCTGTAAATCCGTGGCTGCAGTAGACAATAGTCCACCATGCATGGTTGCTCTTATCCCACAGTCAAAAAATGATGCAGGAGAACCAAATGGATCAATATCTACAATTGAACCTCTTTCTCCTTTTTTTGAATAATTACTAAAAAATCTGCATACTTCCTTTTCAGCAAATTCCACATTTTTGACTCCATTAAGATTTGCAGAATATTCTGCCATCTTTAATGCAGTTGGATTTAGATCATTAATCACTAGTTCATCAATTTCTAATTCATTTGCTACCCGCAATCCTCTTGCACCAATTCCAGATAATCCCTCTAAGAAAATTTTTGGTCCTTGAAAATTTTCTAGAAATGCTGCATATGCAATTACTGAAAAGTCTCTGTTTAGTTTTGCTTTTGGATTAAAGAATGCTGGTTCTTTTGGTGGACCCTTTTCTGTAATCGACCCTTTTGGAACTAACAGTTTTGTTTTTCCTTCAACAATTTCTTGAAAAGATTCATTTGGTATTTCCAACTATTCTTCTATTTTTTCAAAGTCTATAATGGTTTAATACTTGTGTTTTAGCACACAATTCGTGCAAATATGTGGAATTGATGATGCTGGACGTGGTTCCATGTTGGGCCCACTAGTGATTTCTGGAATATCTATTGAGAAACGAAAATTAAGAAAACTTTCTTCTTTAGGTGTTAAAGATTCAAAGAAACTTTCTCCAAAAAACAGAGAATTTCTTTACAAAAAAATCATTGAATTAGTTGATGATTATTACATTGCAAAAATTCCTCCAAGATCTATTGATGCAAGTGTAAAAAAACATGGTTTGAATGAACTAGAGGCAAAATATATGGCAAAAGTTGTCTCAAAATTAGATCCTGATACATCATATGTTGATTCATGTGATGTAAATCCTAAAAGATTTGGAAAAGAGATATCCAAACTATCTGATAACCATAAAATCAAATCTTACCATCATGCAGATAGTAGATTCGTTGTTGTATCTGCAGCCTCAATTCTTGCCAAAGTTACGCGTGATAGGGCAATTGAGAGGCTAAGAAAAAATCATAATTTAGGAAGTGGATATCCATCTGATTCAAAGACTGTGAAATTTGTAACTAAATACTACAAATCTAATCATTCTCTACCTACTTTTGTGCGAAAAAGCTGGAAACCTGTTCAAAAAATCTTGAAGAATTAACCTCTAAATTTTGCAATAACTATTGCATGGTCTTTATCATATGGATGCAAATCAATTGATTGCAATACCTCAAATTTTGATTGTAGTTTCTGAGTTTCTTCCTCTATAATTTTTTTTGGTGATTTTGTTACATCGATACTTCTTGTTTTAATTACTAAAAAGAAATACCCTCCTTTTTTTAGAAACATTTCACAGTTGTCTATTGCAATTTCTGTTTGATCAGGCTGTGCAATATCTACATAGACTATATCCACTTTTCCAAATACTGAAAAATACTCTTTTGGTCTTCTTGCATCTTGAAGAATTGGTATGATGTTTTTTCTGTATGTCGCAACTCTGTCTAAAAAATCCCTTGCAACTCTACTTGTATGTTCTACAGCAAATACAATTCCGCTTGGACCTACAATATCTGAAATGTGACTTACAGTTGTTCCAGTTGATGCTCCTAGATACAATACTTTGGTTTTATTTTCAAAAGGAAAATCTTCTAACTCATTCATTATCGCAGCTGCTAATTTACTTCTAAATGGATCCCATAATCTGTATTCTACTCCTTTTTTGATGATTAGTTTTTCTTTGTAAACTTGATTACCTGGTACTAAATTTTCAGTAGCTAACTTTTGCTGACCTTCTGATTTTATCCAGAAAAATGATGGATTATCTTCTTCCAAACTGTTTTCTCTTTTTATTTTTATTTGAACCTGGTCTGTCATCTCTACGTCCGCCTCTGTCATCTCTACGTCCGCCTCTGTCATCTCTACGTCCGCCTCTGTC
>JAEFCZ010000035.1 GCA_016125975.1 Candidatus Nitrosopumilus sp. | reverse complement strand
CTATCTCCAATGAGTGTGTGATTGGGAACTATATCCATTATTTTAATATGTAAATTTTATGATAAAAACAATCATAGAACTTCCCAAATATGGGATTAATACATTATTCTTATGATTCTTTTTTTGAAAATCTATCTATTGTGAACAAATGTGATTTTTTACATAAAAAGAGACATGTTATTTTCAGAAATGGAAATACACATCATTATTTTTAAGAACTTTTTAACGCAT
The DNA here is from genome assembly GCA_016125975.1 of Candidatus Nitrosopumilus sp. GTDB lineage: Archaea > Thermoproteota > Nitrososphaeria > Nitrososphaerales > Nitrosopumilaceae > Nitrosopumilus. The sequence goes on along the minus strand of JAEFCZ010000035.1, from coordinate 10,881 downwards.
TTTGATAATGAAAACTGAATACTCTGCTTTGTTCTTAGTTGCTATTGTTTTATCAATGACGGTAGTTGTTCAAATCAATTTCATACAATCTGCAGATGCTGTAAAAGCTCAAGGCACTAAAAGTATGAAATATGGAATTGAGACTAAAAACAAAGTTTGTGGTGATCGATTATGTACTCCGGAAGATTTTACATCCATTGGTGAACGTAAACCGTTACCTGCATTGAGTGATTCTATTAGCTCTCAAATGGCTATGGTCAAAATGGAGAGATTATTTGAACTTCATCGAGTACAACTCATGTCTGCATGGGATTCAATGACTGATTCAGAAAAATCTCACATGATGAAGATGTTTGATAGAATGTATGAAAAAATGCAATCAATGAGCTTTACTGATCACATGAAACACATGTCAAAAATGATGGGTGAAAAACATCACGAATCTACAGATTATCCTCATGACATGAAAGACAAACATGGTATGAAAGATTGTAGTTGTGGTAACGGTGAACACGGATGCTCTTGTGGTGAACATCCTATGACTTGTGAATCTGGAGATAAGGAATGTACCTGTTCTGAAGACGGAGTTTGTAATTGTAGCAAAGGTTGCACTTGTGCATCTTGCCATTAGTACAGTAATTCCAAAAAACTAATCTTTTTTTATTTTATTTTCTAGGTCTTTTACGTGAGTTTTTCTCATAGTATTTTTCAACATTCTCATTCCATTGCTTGTTTTCTGGTAAGCGTGAACGAGGATGAGGTCTTTTACCTTTTTTTGATAACAAATCACTATTTGCCTCATAGAATCTATCAATCTCAGTAATCAACACATCAAGAAATTTTGATGCATCTTTTGCCTCTTGACTTTTAGGATCTCTATGGGTCATAATTGATCTTACCAGCGTATCTACTCTGGACGTCTTCATTTTGTATTCATAGCGAACTCTATTCTCAAATGTAATCATTAGGATTTTTAGAGTAACTCACTAGTGTATATTCATTTCATTTTTACAATAAAGTTATTCTTGATTTCTTACCTACTAGTTTAAATTTATAAAATTACTAAAATTATCATGTCTAAAGAATCTCAAAATAACAATTTTGAGTTATTTGAAAAAATAAATAAAAAATATTTTCTAGAAATAGAACAAAACGTGCTCATATTCAACAAACATTGTTTGATTTACAAAATAAGTATTACAAATTATGGAAAAATTATGTAAATTCACAACTCTCTCTTCAAAAAGAACTTTTATCAAAATCTGGATTTGATTATGACTTTCCTGATGCCGCAAAAGACATAATTGAAAATGTGTCTGATGAGACGATAAAATTTCGTTCAACATTACATAAACTTATTATTGCAAATATTGAACATGGGAAGAATTATGCAAAAACATTGAATGACAATGCAAATACTTTTGTTGATCTGAATAGAAAAATAATACAAAATTGGATTTCAACATTTATAGCTAATCAAAATATTTGACATGAAAAAATCTACAATTGGTGTAATCTTGATTGGTATCTCAATAGTTGTTTTTTATAGTGTTATGGCGTTACTCTGGAATCTCTAGATTAGATTTTAGACAAGATTTTCTTTTTAATTTCTTGGAATTCTTTAGCCGTAACTAATCCTTGTTTTTTTAATTCTCCAAGTTTTTCTAATTCTTCTAGATGTTTTTGAGTTGAAGTTTTGATTTTATTTGAAATTCTTTTTTTAACTGTGCCTGATTTTGCAGTTTTTTTGAGTTTTGTTTTTAGACTAGCTTTTTTCTTTGATATGGACCGACCAATCTCAAATCCTTTCTTTTTTGCATGTTTGATTATCTCATCTGATTTTTGTTTAGTAACATCGTCTACAAGTTTTCGATCCTTTGCCATTTTACCTAGTTCTTGGGTCTTTTTACGAGCCAGTCTACTTTGATACTTCAAATCCTTGATTATCTCATTTTTTGTTTTTTTCTTGAATCTACGAGTATATTCTTCTATGACTAGGATTGGAAATGGACTGTATTCTACATCTAGATAATATTTGATAATGGTGTCATCAGGTAATTTTTTGAGATATTCTTTGATCGATTTTTCTGATTTTAGTATCACAAATTTGTTTTACATTATTCTCTTAAAAAGATTGATTTGAATACTAAATTGTGAATCTGTTTTCTTGATACTCTTCATCGTAAATTTTCTTTATCTTAATTTCGGTAAATAATTCCTCAAGAATTTTTTCTATTTCGTCTTCTGGAATGTCAAATCTTCTATGAATGTGTCGTATAGCAGTTGTTTCATTAATTTCTGATCTATTTTTGATAAATTCAAAAATAGTTTCTTTGATGTTGATATTTTGATTCATAATGATATATTTTGTAAATATTATTTTAAAATTAATATCCAGAAATTAATGTGCATTCCATTGAACAAACATTAGAGTTTGAATTATAATTTTTTCCACAAACTTTACAGTTTTTTTCCATGCTCTAGAAGAAAAAAATTTTCTATTAAACGCTTTGAAAATTAGTCTCTTCTAATTAGTGGAAACTAATTAGCATGACCTAATTAGTCTGTTCTAATTTTACCATGGTTTAAATTCAATTTTTACATATGCAATCCATGAAAGATATCTCTTGCAGAAAATGTGGTGAGCAATTACAAGTCTACAAAAAATGTAGTATTTGTTTTCAGCCTAATCAGTTTACTTGCGGAAAACTTGGCCACACTACCGATGAGGAAACCCACTTACAATGTATGATGATACACATGGATCATACCATTCTTTCAAATTAATCTTAAAACTTCTAAAATTACTTACTCGTTCCAAATGGGTTGTGATTTTAGCCATGCAATCAAGTCTTTGTATAACTTGCTTTTGCGCATGTTTAATACGCCAATTTCCAGATTAGTTGATGATTTTACTGTCTTGGTATAGTTTTCATATTTCGCAAAAATAATTTTATCTAGATACATCTCATTTTGCATCTCTTTTTTTGCCAATTCTTCAGATTCCGTCATGGCAAAACTAGCAAACAATACACCTTCAACCCAATATGCATTAGCAGATTCTAATGAAGACATCATGCCAATTAGATCGTCTAAATCTAATTTGATCATGTCTCGAACATAGATTTTGTTATATGGTTTGTGGACAAATTCTGTCATATTATGAATTCATTACATAGTTTTATGAATATTTGGAAATTTTATAACTAGTTTTTAACGAATTGATTCATGACTGAAACTCCAGAACATGATCTGTTTGTTACAGAGTTTCCTAAGCAAGGGTATGGTATAGTTGATTATCTTCAAGGACGTGTACATTTTGCATTACTTGATCAAATGAAACTCATGCATACATCTGGTATGACTCATGAACAGATCAAAGAGACAATTATGATTCGTGTAACTGAAATCATTGAAAATTTTGAGCCTGAAAAAGAATCAAAAAGTTCTTGATTCCATCTTTGCAGAATCTGCCATGATGATTTTGTGGCATTTACAATAGCAATTAGTATGTGGCATATCGTTATCCATCCGGTATTTACACTCTTTGATATGTTCTATCTCTGACAATTTCTTTTCTTGATGTTATTCTTTAGTTGGGTCGCGACTAAGTATGTTTAGAACATGTTCAACAATTTGTTTTTGACCGCCTTCGTGAACATCTGTTCTTACTGTATCTGAACCCATACTAACAAAGATTAGATTGTCATCTCCCAGTGGAAATGTCATTCTTGTAATCCTTTCAAATGCTGCTACTGCATACAAACCATTTCCAATTTTTGGTTTGAGCGCTTTTCTTCCTTTCCATGCTTGAACAGCTCTTCTCAGAGATGCTTCTGTTTCTTCTTGTGACAGATAATTTGTCACCCCATCTCTATGGCTTGTAGCAAGTATGCTTCCTTCGTTATCTGTGATTATGCTGTGTCGTATGTTTACATCTGAATCCATTATTCTCTTTAAGAGATTTTCAAAATTCATGTATATTGTATATCAAAATGTTACTTAAGCAGTTCTGAAATTATGATGATTTTTTATATTCAAAATATTCTTGTATCTCATGATTGAGTTTTTTCATCAAATCTTCATCAGTAAAATCTGATTTTTTTAGTAAATCCCATGTTTCTTCAATTCCTTGTTTTAAGACAAATAATGTTCTTTTATCATCACAGTGCATATTCTAAATTTTTGATTATGAAATTTATGTTTACTATAATTGGAAAAAATAACCCTTAGATTTTTCTAAGGTATTTCGTCAGTATTTTTTGCTTTTTTACACCAACAGTCTGGGCTACATGAGATTTCAGGCATGATTATTCCTCTGATATTAGCCATGAAAGACCAATTGCTTCTTCCCATGATGAATTGTAATTGTTATTTTCCATGATTTGATATGAGAAATTTTCTATTTAACAAGAATGAACGATTCATCAGTATTAAAAATATGAACAAATTAGTAGTTATTCTTTATATGAAATTTGAATAATATTTTTTACCCGACCATAAATGGTACGATTCAATTTTTTTTGAATCTTACCATTTTAATTTTCCAAGTTTGACATTTTCTCATAATAGTATTCTTGTTTTTTCAAATCTTTTTCATTAATTATTCTGAATTTTCTAATCGGGATAAGCTTTGAGATTTCCTCATAGGTGGTAATATCTATTGCATCTGCTGCAAAGGCAATTTGTAAAAGTGGAGCCTTTTCTTCAATAACTGGTTTTACTTGGTTGTATCCACTACTTTGTCTCATCCCTGTTCTGAATAATCCAATATGCTTGTCACTTTTTGAAACTTGAGGATCTTGATAACAACAAATTGCAAACTCATCATCTTCTTTTTCGATAATTGTTAACCTGGTAAATTTTTCACTCCAATTTTCAATATTCTTTGAGATTTCAAGTGCTTCGTCCTTATCTTCAAAAACCATTGAGACAACTATTCTGTCTTTTTCATGAGCCCATGAAATTCCATAAAAGTTTCTCCTCCAATCAATCTTAAATGACATGAAATTCCTAAAAAAATCTCACATTAATGCTTTCTAATTTTTACAAGAAAAAAAACGACTAGCAATCTTTGTCACATTCACATTTTCTGCTTGTAAACAGATTTTTGAATGCTTCAAATCTAGACTGGCCTATTGATGGTTTTGTTCTTCCAACAATTTTGAATAGTTTGATCCCAGTCTCAGCGCTAGTTCCTTTTAGTGCCCATGAACCATTCTTCATAAGATATGGTTGTGGGTCCTTCATTGACACTTTTTTGCGTGCCTTGATATCATATGCCTCTATTACTGACATGTGCCTTAATGACTAAATTTCTATTACAAATCACAAGTGAATTTTTTCGCAGTATGTAGCTGAAAAAAAATTCTTTTAAAATAAAAAGAGAGAATCAAGGCGTGATTCTTAGTGAAGACACTTCACATTCACAAGACTCTCTTTTTCCACAATAGGGACAATTGCAGTCGCAATATAGTAGTGCGACACCACATGTTGTACACTTTGTATATTCTGCAAAATCATCTCTCATAGTACTGTATACTGTACAAAATTGATAAACTATCTGTCTAATATTGTGTAAATTAGTTTTAATTTTGATTTTAAATTGAACAAATGTTTGAAATTTACTTGTTGGTTCTTTTATATCTCGAGCCTGTAACTAATACAACGCCTTCGATTAGTGGTCTAGGCATGCTATAAACGACCACTATTCCAAGACGTTGTTAATCTCTTTTTTTCAATAATGCTTCTTCAGGTGATTTGTCTTTGTTAGATTCCCAATGCCAATTATGATGTTTTTTCCAATTCTTCTGTTGTTGGTTCTTTTCCTAAAGGGGTGCCACATAATTTACACTGTATCATTTTCCTTTGTCTCTTGTTTTTTCTTTTTTGATTTTATTATGGGATGACATTGTGCAGGTAAATTTTCATCGTCCATATGTTTTTAGATTAACTCTTGAAAATAAATATTTGTTTAAATGATTGCCTCTATAATTTTGATTTTTTCTTTTTGAAATTATTTGATTTCTGTCTTTTTCTTTTATTCTCTGAATTCATTATAAAATACATTTGACCCGTTTTACATAATTTCATTTCTCCTGAAAATTCATCATGTATTGATTCTATTTTTCCATTTGATAGTAACTCTCCGACAACATCCCATGCCTTGCTTTCAGATATCTCAAATTTGTATGGTATTGTTGAAACTTTGGTAAAATAACCATTATCAGAATTTCTCAAGATAAACTTTTCAATTTTCTGCTCAGTGGTCAATGATGGACCTTTCTTTGAAAATTTTCGAAATGGTCTTTTTTGTGACATTATTTTATTAAGGTTAATCTAGTATTTTAGCTGAATCATTTTGCATTTATTGTATCAGGATCATTGTTTCCTGGCAAATATTTGTCCCCTAAAATTCCTTTCATCTTCTCATCAAATTCTTCTTGAAGTCGTGTAAGGTAAATTTCAGCTTCAGTCTCATCTTGTGGAATTCCAGTATCTGTATCATAATTAAAACCAGTTGCTAAATGATAAAATTCTTCAAAAAATTCCTTACAGTCAATCACATCTGCATCTGAATCAATTGATACTACAAAACAATCATTTTCAATTCTAAAATTCAGGCAAACCTCTTCTTCAATCATTACATCTGCCATGACTGCCATTAGATAAGGAATGTATTTTTCATAAATTTTTTGATTATTTACATTTGAAATCCATAGTTCTTCGCCATCAATCATATGATCAAAGGTCTTGACTACCATATCTCGTATTTCTGAATCAGGATATGCTGATTTTGACTTCCAAAGAGATTCCTCATAATTTTGAGGTTTTACATACATTGCATCAAATTTCAAATCTTCATTTGATTGGTCAAACTCCCAGATTTGCTTATTAGTCCACATTGGTGAAAATTTAGCAATTAACGTTCTTGTTGCCTGATTCAATACGTGTTTTTTGATTTTTCTGTTGTTTAATCTTATCTAGATTATTAAATTCCTGATTTTAGATACTCAATGGTGCATTCTGCAAGTTCTTTGTCTGAATGTTGCTTTATGTCATGTTTGCAATTGGGGCAGATCCCTTCTTGTTCCTCAGTAAATTCATCTCCAACTTGTTTCATACAGCATTCCATTAATTCTGATGTTGAATGTGATTCCATAGAGAGTTTACATGTGGGACATTTAGTCATATTTTACTGAATTATTGATTGCTAATAAATTATATTTAATTTTAAAAATTACATTTTGTGAATCTTCAAAAATTCAAAGACAGAATAAATTGTATTTGTAATGAATCTGTTAATTTTGAAGTAATTGATGAAATCGAATGTGATTGGGGGAGTCATGTTGTTATCCAATGCCCTAAATGTCAAGAATTATTCTCAATTGATAATTCATGTCCTGCATTTCATGGCGTTTTAGATTTGGAAAAAAATAATTTTAATTTATTTTCTGATAAAGAAAAATTTGATTATGCTTTAAATCCCCATCCTAATTGATTCAGCCACAGATAAAAGTTGATAATCAATGCCGTATGCGTTAGTGCGATTATCAACAGTCCAGCTACACCTATGGCAATACTTTACATCTTAATTTTATGATAAAATAAAAAAACACCGTAAAAATTGATTCATACTATTAAAAAAATTAATCAAATCAACTGTATAAAATTATGAAACCTACTGCTAATGCTGCTATGGATATTCCCATCCAAACATAGAATTTATTATTCATGATTAGTTGTTGAATTTATCTGAAATTAATAGTTTGGATTTGGAAAGCAAGCAAGTTTGATATCTTTTTTGCATCGACTCTTTGGGAGTTATGGCCAGATATCAAACAGGCAAACAACCTTGCTTCCAATATGTGTAATGATTTGCATCTTCAAAAATTCTTAAAATAAAATGTGTCTTGTATTTTGATCAAAATGGGTTGAAAAAATGATCCATTTTTCTATGCCTGAATATCGAGCCTAATGACCTATTTCTGATGTGTGTTCAAAAAACACATACACTTTCTTTTAGTCTAAACTCTTCTAGATATATCGAGTCATCCGTTTGACGGCGTTCCTACGTTTGCCTTAACCGACCATTCCCCTAGAATCGTTAGCCGTCAAACACACTCTTTTTAACAAAAAATTTTTCAATTCTAAAAACCAATGACTTTTGTTTGTTAATCACGTGTAAAGGCATTCAAAAGAATAACCTTCATGAGAAATGCTCTTTTATTCATGATGGTGATTGGGGCGATTCCCAATTAATGAAACATCAAAACTATCACCAATCACAAGAATCAAAAAATTACTCTTGGCTGGGATTTGATACGTCACAACCAATTGGTAAGTTTAGTGGGCGTGATGGAAAATCTTCATAATCACAATCTAATTATTCTAAAATTTCTAAATTATTCTCAAGACAATGGCTGAAAATGAAATTCTGTCTTGGACTAAAAATTTCTCTCTGAAATGGTCTGATTTTAAAGCAGAGCACAATCCTGCATCCTTTGAGGATTCCCACAGTGTAATAAAATATGGTTTTACTTGGATAGTTGATTCTGAAAAAATAGACAACGAAATACTGTTTATTATAAAAAATATCCAAATCTCCGTTGAATTTTGTCCTTTGTTATCTTCTGTTAGAACTTCAGAAACAAGCGATCAATTACTAAAACATGAGCAAGGACATTTTGATTTGGCAGAACTAGTAAAACGTGAAAATATTACCAGTTTACAAATGAAATTTGAAGGAAGGCAATTTCCTACTAGGGGAAAAAATGAGGAACAAAGAAAACAATTTGCCAAAGAAGATTCTGGAAAAATGATTGCCCAAGAAGTTGAACAGATGCAAAATGTTCTAGAAAAAAAAATTCAAGAATATGATGAAATAACTGACTATGGAAATAATTTAGATAAACAATCTGAATATGATTTAAAATTCAAACAATTAAAACTCTAAAATTGGTTTGTGTTGTCTTAAAATATAGTTATCGTTGTTTTTCAAAAATTTTGTTTTCTTGAATTGAATTTATGTAATTTACCAAACTTCGGTAATATTTCAAATGAAAATCAATATCTCTAATTTCTGTTTGTTTTAATTCTTCTAATTCTGGACCAAAGTCTCTTTTGTCTGCTTTGATTTGATTTAGAGTATTTTCATTTACTTCAATCATATGAAATAGACTGTGAAGGACTTCTTCTTTTGTTAATGTTCTATCGGATGATTTTTGTAGTAACAATTCAACCCAATCCATATTTATTGGAAACCAAGTTGTTATATCACCACCCAAATGTGATTATTTCTTACCTTTGCTCTATTTTTTTTAATTGAGGCTGAAAAATTAGTTTTTTTGTGCTTTCTTTTTTCTATCCATTATTTCCTTATTTCTTTCTGAATCTGAATGAACTTCTACATGCTCATATAATGCCTCTTTTGAATCAAAAATTTGTTCACAGTAATAGCATTGATGCATTGCTAAATTACGCCATTCTTAGATTAATTGTTTTCTCCAATGTCGAAATGATTCATTCGTGTTATTACCCAAAATAAAAAGAAACTAGGTGGTTATCCACCAGATTCGTATTGTGCTCTAACTTCAGCTGCTCTATCAGCAAATGGGTCATCATGCCATTGTTCTTTGTTCAATTGCACCATTCCCAGTTCTGATGAAAATGCGCCTTGTTCTGCGGCGGGTGCTAGTATTGCATCATCTCTAAGATAATTTTCTTGGTTGTCATGTGCATAGACCATAATTCCGGCCAAAGCTGCTACCCCAATTGCAATACCTGCATAAATTATTGCGTTTCCCATGATAAAATTTTCATATTTTTTCTATTAACCAGTAGGTCTTCAGTGCAATGCAGTGAAAGAATTTAGTGTGTTTCTACCTTGATCTCAGAATTACATGAAGGTAATTTGTTTGTCTCATTTCTGAATTGTTCGATTAGTTGTAATTGTAGCTCTTTTGGATTATCTGCAAACACTCTTTGATAAAATTGGGTTTTTTGTTTACACTCGTTATCTTCAAAATCAGTATCTACATACTTTGTGAATGTTTCTTCAAGATTACTGGTTTCTCCAATGTATATTGGATGCTTGCTTCTATTGTAGAGAACATATACTCCTGAATGGGGTTTGACAAATTTTGCACTTTCTAACCAGACTCTCATCTTATCATCAAGTAATTCCATGATCTATAGTGTATTTACTAGATATTAAACAATTAATTCTAAAACATAAGAAGCATTTTACATTAATATCAAATTATAATTTAAAAAAATATTTGGCAAGGTGGATCTTATATTTCTAAAAAAATAAAAAAATTAGGATTTTATCCTATATCTTCTACTTCACATTCAAATGTTGTTGAAGAATTACCTTGCACAGCTACAGTTATGTCAATAATTTGTTCACTGCCTGCATCATCGTTATCAAGAGCGAAAACGAATGTCTCACCCGTAGGTATTGGTATCTCATTCACAGATGCATCTGAACTTGCGATTTCAATTTCTGAAAAGAAATCAGTTATTTCATTATCATCTTTAAGTCCGTCCATTTCAACATCTTGTGAAGAAATTTTGAATTCTGAACCTGCTATTAACAAATCTGTAGTATTGACAGAATTGTCAGCTACTGCATCTGATGTAGGAGTGTTGTCCAGATAGATATTATGTACTATTACACTATCGCCAACTGCACTTATCGTACATACTTGATCTGTACCGTCATCAGCAAGAGTAACGTCTGTTTCAGTTAACACTCTGACGTTATTTTCTGCAATGTTGTCGTGTGCAGTGGATGCATTTTGTACTGGCATGAATGCAAATACTGCTGAAATCACAACTAATGTTGCCAAAACACTAGGCAAAATTATTTTGTTTTCC
>JAEFCZ010000099.1 GCA_016125975.1 Candidatus Nitrosopumilus sp. | reverse complement strand
AAAAGAATGTTCTGACTTGCACCCTCGTCTTTTTTATCATTTAAAGCTGCACCGATGTTTTTGATAGTTTTTGAGACTACTTTTTCTATGGTGCCTTCTTTGATCTTCTCTAGTTGGGTTAGGTCAAAATTATGTTTGTTGTAAATCTTTTTGAGTAAGACAGAACGGTTCTTTTGTGTTACCTGCAAAAGTTTATCCTGGTAGTACTTGTAATTTTTAATCAGCTTGTCTACCTGATTTTGTCGCTCTGCGTCACTTTCTATGCTCATACTATCATATCACCCCAAGTAGATCCATCTCTGCACCCAATTTTATTAAGTATAGTGGGATTTTTCATTTTGCAAGCCCTGCTCTTCTAAATGATGTCAAAGGACCTAGTTTTTTCAAAACCCAGATATTTTGAAGGCCAAAACAAGGGCCAATCTTGAGCTTTTTTACCGATTTGATGACTAGAACTGCAATGTTGTCTTCTATGCCATATCTTTCAAAAAGGCGCCTAAGATAGTAACTCCTCAAAAACGAAACAGTAGCATAAACTGCAGTGATAAGCAAATTAACTGTCAGAGGGTCTTTTTCAATCCATCCAACTGATACGGGAAGAATAACAATTCCAATGACATATCCAATTGGATAGCCTCCAAATGAATTCAATAAAGCCTCAGATATGCTCTTTTTTCTAGAATCAAGTCTAGTGCTCATTTTATCTCCTCCAGCGTATTTTCAGAATACTGATTCATAGTGTCATTTTGATCCAAAGAATTATCTTTGATTTCAAATTTGATTGTGTATTTGTTAGCCAAAAACATTGGAACAAGATAGTACAGCGCTAACAAAAACACGCTGATAAAAATTCCACCTGGCAAGAATGCAAGAACTATAACAAAAAAGAAGAAAAGAATTTTTTGAAACAAACTAATTTCCTCCCAAAGAATTTTGCAGTTCCAGTATCTTCTGTTTAGTATTTTGTAAATTCGAATAGTACTGTTGTGCAATTTTGTTGTGATAGTTGTATTTTTGCTCGAATCGCTTTAGATCATCTTGCAGACTTGCAATGATGGAATCTTGTGAGATTATTTTCTGAATTGTGTTTCCCATTTTTCTATCCTCTTTGCAGCTCTGCATATGCTTCTTCTAACAGCTGTCTGATGCCATACGTCATCTGTTGATAATACTCTAGTTTTGTTTCCAAGTTTCTAATATCGTATTGCTGCCACTCTATTGCAAGTCTTTTAGGAAGCATTCTTGTGATCTTCATGTTATTGCCATCTCCCATGCATCATTGGTTTTTCATCAGGACCATCATCAAATTCACGAATTATTCGGGGAAACATTGAAGTTATTTTCTCAGACAATTTAGATACCTCCTGCCATAGTAGGATGAAATGCTGCAACCCCTACAAACTCACAAGTCTTCAGAAGCATCCTATCAAATGTCAGCAAGACAAAGTCCTTTGCCTTGCACAATGTCAAGATAAGATTGTCTCCTCTGTGGCAGAACTGATATTGTACGGTTATAGAATCAGCAAGAATTTTTTGATTATCATCAATTGATGAAACCTCTACTTTCTTTCCGACAAGTTTTGATATCTTTGATATTACTTCAGCAGAGGTAAATCCTCGAACCCTTTGCACCTCATTTAGTACAACATCGCAGAGAACAAGACGGACTGATTTTCCCTTGAGTGAGGCTCGAAGCTTGCCTGCAAAGCCTTTTTTCTCAATTAAATCAATTACCACGCACGAGTCCAGCGCTACTTTTTGGATTGTTTTTTGTTCCATTGTATAGCCATACGAGGCCAAAATTATTATATACTATCACAATAGTATGCATACTATAGATACTATTATGAGCAATTTGAATCTGCGCATCCATATAGCACCCGTCGGCTTTGAGGTAGACAGGATTGTAATTCCTGCAAAACAACGCAAGGCAGACAAGGTTTGGCTTTTAGTTCATGAAAACAAAGCTGATGATAAGGCAAGACCCTTTGTTGAAAAGATCCAAAAACAGTTACAAAAAGCAAACATCGAAGTTGTAATCGAATATCACGACAGGCTTGATCTATTCAAGATAATAAAATCAATCAAAGAGATAATTGAAAAAGAAAAGGGAAACAACGTATATGTAAATCTGGCCTCTGGCTCAAAGATTCAAGCAATTGGCGGCATGATGGCCTGCATGATGTTTAATTTGCAAAAAAATGTTTATCCGTTTTATGTAGAGGCAAAAGACTATCTCGGCTTTAAAGGACCAATTTCAACTGGTGTTAAAAGCATCAACGATATTCCACCATACGATATTCAGATTCCTGATGAAAGACACATCCGTGCTTTGAGAATAATTAAAGAAAAAGGAGGAAGGCTCACCAAAAAAGAGATGGCAAGACTTGCAGATAAAGAAAAGATAATCACCGTAAATGCAGAAGAAGGCAACTATTCCCAAGCAAGATTTGCCAGCCTTGATAAAAATATCATTCAACCATTGCTTGAAAAATGGAAGTTCATTAAAGTAGATAAAGTCGGACGAGCACGATGGATTGAAATTACTGAAGAAGGAAAAAATGCAGCAGAATTTTTAATCTAACTTGTGAATGGATAATAAATCTGAAAAAAATTTGTGAAAATAATTTTTAGAATTTTTGTAAAAATCATGGAATGATGGAAGAATGATGTGCAAAACATCATAATAAAATGAAATTAAAAATAATCTTGCCAAAAAATAGTCTAAAAAAAATAATGATCCTTAAAATATATGGGGATTGAAAATTTCGCATCAAAATATAATTATGGATTTTTTGTGGCAGGGGCAACACGAGCTGCCACCTTACCAACTGGAGGTTGGACCTGTTTTGGAGGGGAGACAAAACAGTATGGTCTGACCTGATACTGTTCAATGCAGAATCACTCAGCAAATGAACTAAATCTCTGCTAACAATGATTGCGTTTTGACTTAAGCACTTGAGAAAGAAAAAATCACTTTGCTGTATTATACACAGAAAATGAATTTGTTTTTCCCCAACTGCCGCAAAAAAATGGCAGTTTCGACTGTACCCTGTGGTATCATGGGAGGATACAATCAACCTGTGTAATCATTTCATCACACAAGCACCAATCATGCAATCATCCCCTTCTTTCCACAAAGTGGAGAATTGGCAAAGGAATTTTGCTTGATTGGATCATCAGGGGGATTTTCCATGGAATTTTCACAGATTCTGTGAGAGAATCTACGATTCTGATTTGTTTTTGTGCTGACCTAAATCGTCAACAGCCTTTTTTGCATCAGGACTTAGGTGTGAATATGCCTTGGAGCATTTGTCAGCCTCTTCATTGATGACTCGTCTTACAACTTTTTGGTAGCGGTGCACTGCTAAAATGTTGATGATTTGCACCAGCGTTCTAATAGACAGGCTCATTTTTGGAGTCTCACTCTCCGCAATTTGAAGAGACACTTGTAGAATTCTGCAGGTTTGATTCCAGTCTTAGCTGTTATCAACTGTATATCCCTCCAGCTTGACTATCTCGTACAGTCCTGTTCTGTTTACAAATCGTAGTCCTCTGGAATAGACTCTGTCTGTCTCTCCATCTACCTGGGTGTAGATTTGGCCACCTGTCTTTTGGGCAAACTCTTTGACTTGCTGCACAATCTGGTTTGTTGGCCTGTCATCATCATGACCAAACTGTTTTGCAAAATCCCACTTTGTAGAGTCAAACTCTTCTGGTGTTAGCTCTTCAGGATATTTTTGCATCATTGTTTCCATTCTCCTTTTGCTACATTCTTTGGGATTTTGCTGTTTT
>JAEFCZ010000098.1 GCA_016125975.1 Candidatus Nitrosopumilus sp. | reverse complement strand
AAATAATCTATACATTATATACATAATATACTAAATATACAGATTTATATGTGAGTTTGACGTATTGTTACTCACATTGTAGGTCCTACAATCTATAGAAGCAGTTGAACAAGAATTTTATGATTTATCTTATTCAATATCACATAGTTACAAAACAGTACAAACTTACAGAACCTCAATAAATCATTTCAGAAAGTTTCTGAAAGAACACTATTCTTGTGACGAAATCGAAATTTCAAGATTAATTCAAGATAATCAATTAGATGTATATCGACTTCTAAAACAACTTGTCATCTATTTTGATAAACTAGGAATTGGCGCAAAGGGAATCAGATCTTATCTCAGTGGAATCAAAGGATATCTCCGTCAATTAGGAATCAGAATCAATTCAGATGACTTCAAACAACTTGTGCGTGTTCCAAAAATAGTCAGAACTCATGAAAAACCTCTTGACAAAGAACTTCTAAACAGAGTATTACGTAATGTTTCACCAAAACTTCAGGTAGTGATTTTAGTTACGACATCAAGTGGATTAAGAATTGGTGAGTTGGTTCAGATAAAGACCTCTGACATTGATTTTACTTCAAACCCAACCAAAATCTTAGTTAGAGGAAGTACAACCAAAGGCAAGATTGCAAGAGAGACTTTCATTACACAAGAGGCCACCATTGCATTGAAAGATTATCTTAAAAGTAATTTTTCTTGGATAGAAAACAAACCAGAGTTTGATGTCTATATTTTTGGTAAAACCACCAACAAGGGCAAAAAACCCAAAAATTCTGGGCATAACCCATATGCTGCAAAGATGGCATTACAGGCCTCTCCTCTATACTATCTAAGGAAAGTTCCTGCACTCCAAACCAAAAATGAGAATGGATACTATTCTATTCATTTTCATGCATTTAGAAAATTCTGTAGGACAACCATTGGTAATGTTTGTGGCAGAGATTTCGCTGAAGCATTACTTGGTCATGCATTCTACATGGATACATACTACCAATTATCTGAGAATCAAAAAAGAGACCTTTACTTGAAAGCAGAGTCTAGACTCACAATCACAAAAACAGACGGATCGCCTGAATGACAGTAAAAATAGGGGTACCCCCCTCCCCCCTCTTTATAAAAAACATGAGTACATTCACAAGTTCAACAGTCATCAAACTTCAACAGTCATCAAACACAAAAAGGATTGTTAATTTGTAGATGGGACCCAAAATGAAACTAACTCTCTAATCTGGTGACAAAGTAATTTTAATGGTACCTACTATGGTTCTCTCCAAGTGTTTTCATTTAACAATGTAATTGTTCCAATACATGGTTGAATTATTTCAGAAAACTCATCTGGGTTACTAATTGTTCTCATAGCCGCAAACACGCGAATTTTTGCATTTGGAAATGCATCTGCAAGTCTGTTTACTGCACCTAACGTAGTAGCACCAGGTGTAATTACATCATCAACTAAAACAATCTCTCTTGGTGTATCTAACAATTCTTTTACTTTCATTGACTCATAATGCCGTTTGGTTTTTGGTCTATCTTATGCTAAACTTGTTGATGACCTTGGCAAAGCTATTTCTCTAGACAAACACTCCCGCATTTTTCCTAAACCATTATTTGCCATGGCCAAAACAATTCTTTGAGGAACCCAAAGCTCATCTTTTTGTTGTTTAGTGCTTTTTGGAGTAGGAACCAACAAAGTATTTTCATTAAAATAATCAGAAAATGGATATCTATCCAATTGACGTTTTATCATATTTGCAATGCTAGTTGACATTAAATTCCCAGATGGTAACACTACATCATTTTTGAGATCTCGCATAACTGATCTAGATCTGAAATGTTCCTTGTCTTTTCCTCTTGGTGTGTACGTTAACAATGAACTAAAGTCAACTTTTGATACCTTCATTTTGATAATTTATTGAAATATTTCAGGCATTTTGATATCTGATGGTAAATTCTCTAAAATATCTGATGGTTCATTGAGTTCCATAGCGCCATATTTTATCATTTTTCCAGGCCATTCTAATTTGTCGTTATGCACAACAGATTTGCTAATAAATAATGGTCTACCTATTCTGAGCGTTTCCCATCCCTGATGTAATGAACCACTGGAATCCCCAGCTTCTACAATCACAGTAGCATCAGAAATTAATGCCATCGTTCTATTTCTTAATACAAAATCTTTTGGTGTTGTATTATGACCTACTGGATATTGTGAAACAACTAAATGATTTTTCATGATTTCATCTTGCAATTCAGCATTTTCTTTAGGATATACTTTGTTCAATGGAGTGCCTATCACTGCAATAGTTTTACCTCCATACTTAATCGCAGTTTTGTGTCCTACAGTGTCTATTCCCTTTGCAAGTCCACTTACTATTGTAACATTATTTTCAATCAAACGTTTTGAAATTTCTTTAGCTTCTACAAGTCCTTGTTCTGATGCATTTCTAGAACCAATAATTGAAACTCTTGGACAAGGTAAAGGAAGCTTCATTGGACCTTCACAGAAAATTTTCTTTGGAGCAAATTTAGATTCAATATCATTTAGTAGTCTACCTAACAGCTCCATTAATTGAACATCTGGATATTCCATATCTTCAATCATCTATCAAAAATCTCCTATGTTTGTATTTTAATACTCTCATTTAGATCCTTCTGATAATTAAATAAC
This sequence comes from Candidatus Nitrosopumilus sp., assembly GCA_016125975.1. Lineage (GTDB taxonomy): Archaea > Thermoproteota > Nitrososphaeria > Nitrososphaerales > Nitrosopumilaceae > Nitrosopumilus. Next base: position 1,184 of record JAEFCZ010000098.1, on the reverse strand, counting down.
CTAAATGAGAGAAAATCAAATTCTTTTGTTTATTTGGATGAATTCAAATCAATCCTTTTTCATTATAACTGAATAGAAAAAATTCTATTTTTTGTAGTGTTTTTTGTAAGTTTTTACCATTTCAACAAGTGTGTCATCCATCGAAGTGAATTCTCCTGATTTTGCCTGTAAATTACCTTGGATTTTCAACATTTCCATGTGAATTTCGTCTGAAATACGCAGGGTTTTGACCATAATGTATATTCAATATATCTTGTATATAGAGAATTCTTTATTTTTTACAGTGAAAATTCTTTAATTTTATTTAGATAATATTTAGCCTCAGATTCATTAAATTGTGGTTTCAAGTCTATCAATTGTCTGATTATTTTTGCATCTTCAGTTAAATTATCTTTTTCCCCTACATGCATAATATAATGAAGTGATACAATCAATTCTAAATTTCTACTTGAATGAATATCTGAGCCTAAAAATTCCTTTAGTTTAGTAAGATTATTTTTTTCATTAGGAAATACTTCTCTTACTTCCCTTCCTGATGTTTCTTCAGAATCATCATAAAGAACCGCAGTCAATTTTCTATCATATGGTCCATGTATGTACCAATGAAATCTGAAATTTAGATCAACTCCAAAAACTTCAATTAAATACGTTAATTTCTGAAGTTGTTTTCTATTATCAAGCGATTCTAAATCATGATTTACTCCAAGTTCATCATATAATGAAATTAGCTTATCTCTAACTCTTATCATTCTATATCAATCACCAAAAATTCCAGTCAATCGGGTTGCAAGCTCTTTGACCAAATCTTTTCCTTTTGTTGAAAGTGTATAGTATGTTTTTGGTTTTCTATCTACAAATCCTTTTTCTACTTCAAGCAATTCTAAATCTTCTAAAACTCGTAAATGATTTGCTAAATTTCCATCACTTCTATTAATCAACACACCATCACGTAATGCAGGAAAATCCAATCCACCAAAACGATCAAGCGCAGTTAATATCAATAATCTATGTGGATTAAACACTTGAGCTAGCATTTTCAAAAAATGAACACTTTTTAAAATATCATCAATTTCATTATCTAAAATAATCTCTTGTTTGGAGTGACTAGATTTTTCTACTAATTTTCCCACTGCCATCTATAATTCATGTATGAATCCAAACTTGTCTGGTTAAACACCATAACT
>JAEFCZ010000063.1 GCA_016125975.1 Candidatus Nitrosopumilus sp. | reverse complement strand
AGGGCTTCGATCCCTTGACCATTGGATTAGAAGTCCAACACTCTATCCATGCTGAGCTATGGGCCCAAAAACCTAGCAATTAATTACCATTTTAAGGGTTTACAGCCACTTTTTTTGGTAATTCTCTCTTTCCATTTTGAAGAGAAATTGTTGTGCATATCCTGCATATGGTCCAAAATAATCTAGAATCTTTTCGTGTAGAATATCATGTTGTTTTTCTGTAATTGTTTTAGTGTTTAATTGAAATTTTTTTAAATAATATTTTTCTAAAATTCTAATCATCCATCTGTCTAATGGGAATGCCTCTAATTTATCAAGAGAAAATAACAAAATACAATCTGCTACTTTGTTTCCTATGCCTGGAATTGTACAAATTTTCTTTTTTGCATCAGAATAACTACTTGTTTTCAAATCCTCAAATGTGATTTTTTCAGAAGAGATAATTTTTGCAGCTTCTTTTATGAATTTTGCACGATATCCTACTCCACAATTTTTAATTTCATTTATTGATGCTTTAGAAAGTGTTTCTTCATTAGGAAATAAAAAAAATTCTTGATTTTTGTATTTTGTTTTTTCTCCAAATTTTTCTGATATATTTTCTAAATTACTTTTAATTTTTTGAATATTGGAATTTGAAGAAACAATAAATGAAATCAAACATTGAAAAGGATCTTGTCTGATAATTCTTAATTTCGGATATTTTTTTATAGCATTTTTTACTATTTTATCTTTTGAAATTGATCTAAGTATTTCATCAAAATTATCATTATTTCTAAAAAAATCTGCTTTAAAATTTTTTAAAGATTTTATTTTTCCATTTTCATCTATCTGAAGAACATCTTGACCATTTATTCCGTACCAGTATTCTCTATTTTTTTTCCAAAGAAAGACTTGACCACTATTAATTGAATTTTCAACATCTATTGATTGTTTAATTTGCATTTTAGACAGTTATTTCTTCATTGACTGCAGGAGAATGTGCTTCTAATCCAAATTTCTCATGAATCTCTTGCGCAAATAAATTGCAAGACTCAGAATCTCCATGCACGGTTAACACCTTAGGATTTCCATTAATTTTCTTAATCATATCAAATAATTCATTCCTATCTGCATGACCCGAAAATTCAAATTGTTTGACTTGTGCAGTTACGCTGATATCTTTTCCTCTAGATGATACCTTCCCTGTTTCTAGTAATTTTTTTCCAGGTGTACCTTCACCTTGATACGAAACAAGAGCAATTCCATTTCTATCATCAAATGCTAGATGCTGTAAATAGAAAACTGCATTTCCTCCTACTAACATACCTGCAGGTGAAATAACAACACATGGTTCATCCATTGCACGTTTTCTTTCAGAATGTTCTGTAATTGCAGTTGCATGTTTAATTGCATCAGAAAATACTTTTGGGTCTCGTAAATATTCTAGATGTCTAAACATAATCTCATTTACTTTTAATGCCATTCCATCCATAATGATTCTATGTTTGAAATTTGCATTTCTTAAAATACACGCAATCTCTTGGGAACGTTCAACTGAAAATGACGGAATAAATAAAATTCCTTTTCTATCCATTACTTCGTTTGCAAATTCTATTAGTTCAGATTCAGATTCTTTTCTTGGTTTTTGTTCTGTGTTGGCATATGTGCTCTCAGTTATTAACATGTCAATTTCCCCAATATCCAAATCCATTTCTCGAAGCATTCTTGAACCATTTGTTTTGATATCTCCTGTATAGAACAGTCGTTTATTCTCAGATTCTACCAATACTGTACTTCCACCAATTACATGTCCTGATTCTCTTAACTCAAATGTTGCGTTACCTTTGGTAACTTTTTGTTTGAATCCAATCTCTTTAGCATTTTTCATCATATTGTTTAATTCTGGAATATCAAATGGATGAGAATTTTTTTCAATTTTTAACATGTCTTCAATCAATAATTTTGATAAATCGAATGTTGGTGGGGTTGCATAAACATCTGTATTGCCACTTACAAAAAGTGATGGAACGTTTCCAGAATGATCCAAATGAGCATGAGTGATAACTACCGCATCCAAATCCTTTGGTTTTACATGAAGTGGATATTGTGTGGGTGTTCCCCTTCTACCAAATAATACCCCATAATCAAGTAAGAGATTTGTTCCCTCACAATTGACTGAAAAACCTGATCTGCCAACTTCATTAGCAGCTCCTAAAACTTTAACATTCAAGGATTAAAATTCATTTTAATCTACGTTAAAACCTTCTTGACAAATACCCGATCATTGTGCTTACCACGGAATCTTCAAAAGCTTTAATTAGTGCAAGCTAAGATCCGATCCTCATGGGAAGAAGCTTCCAAGAATGGTTAGGACAACAAGATCAAGCCGTCGTCGCTAAAACACGTGCTGGTGACGAAGCAAACAAACCGCTCCTAAACCAAATTAACTGGATTTGGGTTAACAATCTGATGAATCAGAAAGCAGACCTCAATCCATCTTCTGCAGAATTACTTGACTGGGTTACTTCTGGTCAAATAGACGCAATGAGAAAATAAACGTGATAATCACGTTATCTTTTTGTTTTTTAAAATTTTCAATCTAGATTTTGCGCATAATTTTTTACGATCAAATTTCATAACAGAGTTATGAATATCAATCATGGTTTAAATAGTAACCACGCATTCTTAGTTTTGTAATGCCAATAGCAATACTTCCAGACATCGATGAACAAAGATGTATCGGATGTGCACTATGTGTAGAAATCTGTACAACTCTTGGTCCTGATGTCCTTAGAGTAAAACCTGTTGAAGGCTGGAAGAGAGGTAAAGCATTTGTATTTTATCCAGAAAGATGTATTTCTGATGGTGCATGCATCGGTGTATGCCCAACAAAATCAATCTTTTGGATGAGACCAATGAATTACACTGCTGGACAACCAGTACCTCTTCACAAAAACGGTGTCTTCATCAACGGTTGGGCAGAAGACGCAGCACTATAAGGCTGAATCTTTTAGCACATTCTTTTTTCTTATTTTTAATTATGAAAAAGATTTTCTCTTGATTTTTTTTGGCAATGTTTTTACAAAATGTTTTAGAAATTCATCATCTTTATCATATTGAATTTCTGAAAATTGATTATTCTCAAAAAATGTTTTCCATGTCTTTTCAAATTCTGGAAATTCCTTAGGTTCAAAATTCATTCTTGATGTCTCGTGATGGGCAGCAGGAAAAACATCTGAAATTTCAATTGGAATCAATCCTAATTGTGGATTATACTGACAAACTAGAACTTTATCAAAATCTTTGATTTTCTTTGATAGACTCACAAACTGGTGGGATTGATATCCTGGTTTAGTTGATGATTCTTTAATGATGAGTAGTTTCTTTTTCTTTGATTTGAATTTTCTTACTGTTTCATGAAATGATTGGACTTCTGGTCTATACTGATCTTCTTTATCAAATAGAAAAATTGCCCTTTCTTTGAATTTTGGAGTTGCAATTTTCAAAAATTCAGCATTTTCTGTCATCACTTCTACCATCTCAAATAATTTTGGATGTGCTCTTGCTTTTTTGATGACATATTCCCACAACCTACCTTCGTGTATTGCTTGTTTTACCTTGTCTACTTCTAATTTTATTGCATGTAGATTGTGAATAGCAAGTTGGTTAATCTTTTCAGTTGATTCTAACTGTCGTAATTCTTCTGGTGTATACTTTGTGCATATCTCACAATTACAAGGAAAAGTCACAATATCTGATAAATTTCGTGTCCCATCTTCTGCGATGTACCTGTTTTTCTTTGCATATAGCATGTATGAGGCAGAGTCAAATGTATCACAGCCTAATGCAACTGCAAATGGTATAGTTAATGGATGTCCTGCACCAAATAGATGAAGAGGTATGTTGTGTGGAATTTGTTTTTTTGCTGCAACAATCATTTGAGCTAATAATTTGTATTCATATGACTCCATAAATTCAACTGGACTTCCCAATGCTAGCATTTTGTATCCCATTTTGATCAAACCTTTTGTTGATTTTGCAACAAGATCAAAATGTTCTCCTCCTTGAATTGGCCCAATCCAAATTTGTCCATTATCCTCACTATTTTCAATTGTTTGTTTGCACACTTTGAGAGTATGTTTAACATATGCTTCAGCTTTTTTTATTGGAAGTCCAAACCCTGTCGGTTTGTCTAATGGTATTGCAAAATCTGTCATTATTCCTTGTTCAAAGTTTGCCATATCTGTTGGAGAAACTGGAACATCGCCATACTCTAAAACTTGATAACCTCCAGAGTCTGTCATTATTCCTTTATCGTAATCAATAATTTTATGAATTCCTTTTTTTACTGCTTTATCACCATAGTTGTTTCTAGTAATGTATGCATTTGTAATTACTAAATCAAAACCAATCTCTTTGATTTTTTTTGAAGGGATTGTTTGTTTTACTGGGTGAATAACTGGGACATATGCTGGTGTTTCAATTTTCCCATGGTTTGTCTCTATTGTACCTACACGGCCCGCCAAATCTGTTTTTGATATTTCAAACAAGTATCTTTTCAAATTAAAAAGCGTTATTTAATCAATCAACAAAAAATTTTTGCAAATCATTATTTTTGGTAACTAATTCAAGCCAATCCATCTCTTCAGAATCTCTAGTACCTGAAATTACTAATTCTGCTTTATTTAGAACATCTTTAATGTTTTTCCCACTCACATTAATCTGGACAACTTTTTCTTCAAACTGATTTTTTGCATCATATGTTGTAATTCCTAAAATTTCACTACTTGCATTTTCTTTGCTTTTTTTATCCGAATATCCTCGTTCGTCATAAATTTTTATCAAATCGTATGGACTACGTCTCAACACAATAACTGTACTAATTTTGTCTTTATCTAGAACATATGGTGCCAAATGCCCTACAATTACACATCTGTTTGAAATTTTTTGTTTAAGAATCTCTTGAAGTTTTTCTGCATCTACATCATTTGATTCATTATTTTCTTCAAACAATCCTGAATTTTTTGCTATTTGATTAATATCAATTAATTCTAGTTTCATTTTTTCAGAAAGTCCTTTTGCTAGGGTATGTTTTCCAACACCTGGATTTCCTGTAATGACTATTGACATACCCTGAATTTGAGATATGAACATTAAACGATTTCTGCAATACTAATAAGTAGAATTGAATTTTTGAGATCATTGCAAATTGGTCTTTTAGGTAAAGCAAATGTAGGAAAATCTACGTTTTTCTCTGCTGCAACTGAAACTCCTGTAGCTTCAGGGAATTTCCCATTTACAACAATTGAGCCAAATGTTGGAGTTGCATATGTTAAATCTGATTGTGCTTGTAAGCACTTCAAAATTGAACATCAAAATGATCTATGTGTTAAAGGAACTAGATTCATTCCTGTAAAACTAATTGATATTGCTGGATTGGTACCAGGAGCTCATGAAGGAAAAGGTTTAGGAAATCAATTCCTTGATGATGCAAGACAAGCTGAAGTTTTAATTCATGTTGTTGATATTGCTGGAACTACTGATATTCAAGGTCAACCTGTTCCACCTGGAACTCATAACCCTCTTGAAGATGTAGAGTTTGTTCAAGATGAATTTGATTTGTGGTTTGCTGATATTTTAAAACGTGAATGGGATAAAATTACAAGAGAAATTCATCAGAAAAGAGCTAAACTTACAGATGGAATTGCAAAACGATTTACTGGCTTAGGTATCAAGGATTTTCAAGTACAAGACGTATTACAAAAACTAGGTTTTATCTCACGAGATCCAAAAGAATGGACTGAAGATGAAATAGTTGAATTTGCACGAGAACTAAGAAAAAATACAAAACCAATGATTATTGCTGCAAACAAAGCTGATTTGTGCCCTGATCTTGAAATTACTAAGAAAATTAATGACAATGTGATTCCTTGTAGTGCTGAAACTGAATTATTGTTACGAAAAGCATCAAAGGCTGGAATTGTAAATTATTCATCTGGAGATGAAGGATTTACAATTGCAGAAGGAAAAGAGATTTCTCCTCCCCAACAAAAAGCACTTGACTTAGTAAAAACAGTCTTTGACAAAATCACTTCTACTGGAATTCAGAATATTCTCAATACTGCAGTCTTTGATTCATTGAATTTCATAGTTGTCTATCCCGTTGAGGATGAAACCAAACTTACTAACAAAGATGGTGTTATTCTCCCTGATACAAAATTACTTCCTCAAGATTCTACTGCAAAAGATCTAGCTGAATTAATTCATGCTGATATTGCAAAAGGCTTTCTACATGCAATTGATTGTAAAACAAAGCAGAGAATCAGTGGTGATCAGAAACTAAAAAATGGTGATGTGATTAAAATTGTATCAACACTAAGTAGGGGATAACATGTTAGGATTAGGAATAGAAAGTACTGCTCATACTTTTTCTTGTGCAGTTATAGAAAAAAAAGGAAAAAAAGGAAAAATCTTATCTGATGTCAGGAAAATATATCGTCCTGCTGATGGAGAAGGTATTCATCCACGAAAGGCTTCAAGACATCATATTGAAAACAGTTCCTTAGTGTTATCTGAATGTCTTGATGAAGCAAATATCAAAATCAATGATTTAGACATTGTATCTTATGCTGGTGGTCCTGGTTTAGGACCTTGTTTGCGTGTTGGGGCTGTAGTTGCAAGATCATTGGCATCTTTTTACAAAATTCCAATCTATCCTGTAAATCATGCACTAGGTCATATTGAATTAGGAAAACTACTAACAGGTGCAAGCAATCCTTTGGTTCTTTTAGTATCTGGAGGTCATACAATGCTTTTGGCATTTCTTAACAAACAATGGCGAGTATTTGGTGAAACCCTGGATATTACTTTGGGGCAATTACTTGATCAATTTGGAAGATCAATTGGTTATGCTTCTCCATGTGGGAAAAATATTGAAGAATTAGCATCTACATCTTCAAACTATGTTACATTGCCATATTCAGTCAAAGGAAATGATGTTTCTTTTTCTGGATTACTTTCTGCAACAAAATCTGTAGCAAAAAAAAGTAAAGTCGATGCATGTTATTCTATTCAAGAAACTGCTTTTGCAATGATTGCAGAAGCTGTAGAGCGTGCACTATCTTTTACAAGAAAAAAAGAATTAATGATTGTAGGTGGAGTTGCAGCAAATAAGAGATTATCTGAAATGTTGCAAGATGTGTGTAAGCGACATGGCGCAAAGTTTTTTGTTGTGCCTTTGAAATATGCTGGAGATTGCGGTAGTCAAATATGTTGGACAGGACTTTTGGAATCTCAAATCAAAAAAGGTGTTTCATTAAAAGATACTTTTGTTACCCAGTCTTGGAGATTGGATACTGTTAAGGTTAATTACTAGTTTTTGTAATTTTCAACTGCCTCATCAATACTTTTGAGCCAATTTTTTGTATTGAAAACTCCAAACTTGTAGGTTTTTTCACCTTCGTCTGTTTTTGCAATAAAGCATACTTTTTTCATGAGTAATCCTTCTTTCCATGTTTTAGTTATGTTATCTAATGTAACGTTCAAGATTGTATCTCCCATATGTTTTGAGAAATCCATCATTCGTGCTCTAGTTTTGTCAAAGGCCAATCTCTTATTTGTTAATGTAAGAATTCCTGAACCTAAAACATCTTCACTACAATCTTCTTGTTTTAGTCTTTTTTCGCCATCTTCCATGATCAATTTTTATTGAATTCATTTGAATATAACGTTAATGAAATTAATCAAAAAAGGTGCTGAAGCTGATATTTATCAAACTGTTTGGCAAAATTCTAATGCCATTTTAAAAATTAGAAAGACAAAAAATTATCGAAATCATTCCCTTGATTCAAAAATACGTAAACAACGAACAATTAAAGAATCTCAAATTATTTCACAAGTAAAATCGTTTGGAATTCCTGCACCTCTAGTATATTTTGTGAATTTGAAAAATACTTCAATCATTATGCAAGAAATTCCAGGAAAACCTGTTCATGATCTACCTGAATCAAAAATTATTCAGTTATCAAAGACAATTGGGAAACTGGTTGGAATGCTTCACAAAAATGGTATCATGCACGGAGATCTAACTACTTCAAATTTTATTTTCTTCAGAAACAATGTATATGTTATTGATTTTGGCCTATCTCAAAATACAATAAAACCTGAGGATCATGCAGTTGATTTAAGATTAATTAAAGAAATTCTAAACAGTGCTCACGCAAAAATCATGATTCCTGCTTGGAAAAATTTCCTGTTTGGATACAAATCTGTAGTTGGAAATACCAATTATGTGAAAATTACTAAATTAGTATCAGATATTGAAAGTCGTGGTAGGTATGCGCAAGTCGTTTGATCTATACTTTGTATCTTCAAACTCTCACAAATACAAAGAAGCTAAAAGTATACTGGATTCATTTGGAATAAAATTAGGTTTTTTTAAATTAAGTTTGGAGGAAATCCAATCAAATTCTCTAAGAGAAATTGCAGAAAAAAAAGCAAAAAATGCTTTTTTAAAATGTAAAAAACCATTAATCATAGAAGATGATGGTTTGTTCATAGATTCATTGAACGGTTTCCCAGGTCCCTATTCTTCATATGTTTTCAAAACAATTGGTAACAAAGGAATTCTAAAACTTATTTCATTAAAAAGAAAAGCAAAATTTGTTTCAATCATTACTTATTGTGACAAAAAAACCTTGGAATCTTTTGATGCAAAACTAGATGGTACTGTCTCAAAACTTCAAAAAGGTAAAGGTTGGGGATATGATCCAATATTTGTTCCAAAAAATTCTAGAAAAACTTTTGCAGAGATAAATAACAAAAATGAATCGTCACATAGATTCAAAGCATTAAAGAAATTTTCTAATTGGTATTTACATAAGATGGAATCCAACGGTCAATAAATCTCTCGTTATTTTGTAAAATTGAAATTCGTGAAACAAAACTTTCATCCATTATTGAAAATATTTGACTTTGTTTTGCCACTTGTTCACTAAATTTTTTCACCTCATCCATTTCTAACATGTTTGAATGCTCTAATCTGTTAGTAGAACGTCCAATATGCATGTAGGATTTTATTTCAACAAAATGCGGACTTGCATCTTTAAACATTTTAGCAAATGTCGGAATCATGTTTTCTTGATCATTATAATTTCTAATCAAAGTTATTCGTAAAACAGTTCGTGTATTGAGATGCTTTAACATATCAAGTGTTCTATTCCATCTTTCCCATGAGTCATCATATTTTGGTTTGTTAATTTTTAAAAATGATTCATAGTCTGCAGCATTTGTTGATAAATACAATTGTGTTGGAAGTGCATCTTCATCTTGTAGTCTTTGAATCATGTCTGGTTCTTGACCATTTGTAACAAGAAAAATTGATTTTGTTGCTTCAAGTGAGTTTAGATATTTGATTAACTCTGGTAACTTGGGATACATTGTAGGCTCTCCTGAAAGTGAAATTGCGTAATGACTAGGAAGTAATGATTCATCTAACCTTTGTTTATCATTTCTTGAATCTCCATAATATCCATTGATCAATTTTTTTCTTTCAGCCATTAGTTTAGTTAAAATTTCTTCAGGTTCTGCAACTTGTTCTGGTTTCATTTCTAGTGAATCATAAAATTCCATTGGTCTCCAACAATAAACACAACGATTTTCACAATGCATTCCTGCTGGAGAGAATTCCATACATCTATGAGTTGAAATCCCGTAAAACTTGTGTTTGTAACAACTACCTTCATGTTTGAATGATTTTTTTGTCCAATGACATAATTCTACAGTTGAATGATCAGAAACACCGTACTTTGCTTTTTTTAGTTGTTCAGATATGGCAGGTTTTATCTGAATTAGCTGTTCTTCTTGGTCAATCACTTCACCTGAGCAACTCATAAGTCCAGATCCTGTTTTGGTTTACTTAAATTGATCGAGTTTTTTGTTTAAGATTGAAAATTATTCCAAAACCTTTGATATTTTTGGTCAAATTTAGAGTGAGGTTTAATAACTGGATCCTCAGGAATATTTTAGGCATTGAAGAAAATACATACTTTACCATTTCTATTGTTACTAATAACGACTCTAACTAGTATGCCAATCAACACTGCTTTTGCAGTTGGTGACTTGGATAATGATGGAGTTGATGATGCTGTTGATTCATGTCCTAATTTACAAGAAGATTATGAGGGCACTGTGGATGGTTGCCCCTCAAATTTTGTTCCATGGTATGATGAAGACTATGATGGAATAGAAGACCACATTGACTTGTGTCCAAATCTCAAAGAACATTACAATAAATTCCAAGATGATGACGGTTGCCCTGATATCTCTCCTCAAGGAGGTGAAGGTGGATTGCCTGATTCAGATGGTGATGGAATAGTTGATACCATTGACTTGTGTCCAACACAACCTGAAACATTCAATGGTATTTTTGACACTGACGGTTGTCCAGATGATTTTGGTTCTGGAGATCGTGATAGAGATGGTGTTCCTGATTCAGTTGATGAATGTCCATTAAGTCCCGAAACTTATAACAGATTTTTAGATGATGACGGTTGCCCTGACTCTGTAACTGATTTTGCTTTTGTTGATACTGATAATGATGGAATTCAAGATTCAATAGATTTGTGTCCAACTGAACCTGAAGTATATAATGATTATAGAGACACTGACGGTTGTATAGATGTTTCATTAGATTCTTCATTTGTTGATACTGATGGTGACGGAATTGCAAACCAATTTGATATTTGTCCTGCTGATCCTGAAACTTTTAACAGATTTGCTGACTATGACGGTTGCCCTGACTCTATTCCATCATTTGCAGGTTCACTTAATGATGCTGATGGTGATAGAATAATGGATATTGATGATGCTTGTCCCCTAGAACCTGAAAGATATAATGGATTCCAAGATGATGACGGTTGCCCTGACATTCCTCCTTATTCCAGTGATAATGATTCAGATCTTGATGGTATTCCAAATAGTATTGATCAATGTCCTAAAGTAAAAGAAACTTACAATAAATTCCAAGACACTGATGGCTGTCCTGATTTAGTTGCAGACAACAAACTTCCAGCTGATACTGATGGTGATGGAATTATTGATCATTCTGATTTGTGTCCAACCCAACCTGAAATATTTAATGGGTTCCAAGACCGTGATGGTTGTCCAGATACTTATGGTTCTGGTGATCTTGATTTAGATGGAATAATTGATTCAGATGATGAATGTCCACTTGCTAAAGAAACTTACAATAAATTCCAAGACACTGACGGTTGCCCAGATTCAATATCTGGATTTTCAGCACTAGATTTTGATGGAGATGGAATTACTGATTTGAATGATAAATGTCCTTTAGAACCTGAAACAATTAATGGATATCAAGACACTGACGGTTGCCCAGATGTATCTGTAATGGATTCTGATGATGATGGAATTCGAGATGTTTTAGATCAATGTCCTTTAGAACCTGAAACTTGGAATAGGTACAATGATGG
>JAEFCZ010000097.1 GCA_016125975.1 Candidatus Nitrosopumilus sp. | reverse complement strand
TGATAGAAAAATTAAAACAAATCCGACATTTTTGACATCAATAAGATCTGACGACAAGTTGACAGATTCGATATCTATGTTATACACTGTTACATCTTAGGTCGTTTTCATCAAATTTCTCGATTTTGAACTAGTGTTACATTCGGGAGGTGAATCGTTTGAATTAATGTTATCAAGATAAAAATTGCCATAAACGGTGCTGTGTCGCCTATGGGACATTTTCTTCGTGTTTTTGGTCGGGACATGAAATTAACCTGTACTTTCTATTTTTTCAATATTTGTTATTGCTTGTAAAACTACACTGTATGTTGGTTCGCCATAATTATTGTATTTCTCATACTTGAGAATTTTTGTAACAATAGGTTTTACAGTGATCTTAAACCCATCAGGAGTCATATATTCTTGAATTTCAATTTTTTGCTCTTCAAACTTTACTTCTTCACCCTTATCCTTTTGTGGATTCATTTGTTCTGTTGAAGGTTTACGTTTTAGAGATTGAGGTACTACTGAAGATACTGCATTAAATGTGTCTACAGCTATGCCTGCAGGGTATCCTTCAGGAGTTTTTTGAGGATTAAAGAAAATTTTCTTGACTACGATTTTTGCTTTGATGCAAGTTCCATCATGTACTAGAAATCTACTATAATCTTCTTTTAAAACTACAAAATCAACTTCTTTTGAATCTATAACGGACATATTATTTCGTTTATCACATCTGTTCTATAAAGTGTTCTAATTCGTTTACCTGAATTAATATTCCTCTCAAAGTGCCCCTATCTAATTCATTATGAAGTGGAACGCTAGTTGATCTTTTGTCGTTGTGTTTTAAAATTACATGGCTTCCTCTTTGTCGTTTAATTACAAACCCTTGTTTAACAAGAAATCTAACTAATTCACCGCCAGAAGTTACAGGAAGAGACACTAAAATATTCTTCTTACTGAGATGCTAAATTCTTTGTCTTTTCCTAATTCTTCTCTCATAAGACTAATTGCTTCAACAACATTTCTTTCTGCATCATCAAATGATTTGCCTTGTGTGATGACATTAATTTCTGTACATTTAGCAACAATCATTCCATTCTCACCTTTTTCTAAAGTAACTAGGTGAAGATCTCTAAGATGATGTTCTTCTGCTGGACTTCTACTGGATTCAAAAACATTCTCTAGAGAACGATGGTCTGGATAATTTAATTGAGTTTCCATGCTAATTTTCTCTCTTGTTATTATTATAATCTTCGTGTTTTTAAATTCTACGAATTAGTTGTACTTGTGCCTGATTTAATCCGTATATTTTTCCCATTTATCTCAAATGTTATATAATCAGGTTCGCCTAAGATATTGAAGATAACTAAAAGGATTAATCGAAAAGTAGGTGACGAGGTATATTGGAAATATTCTATAAACATACCAAACGGTACAATGGATGAATTGGATTGGACTGAAAAAACACCTGTCAAAATGAATGTCAAAGGCAAAAAGTTAGTCATTGAAAAGGAGTAATCATTGAGAGAAAACCAAATAATATGAAAAATACCACGACTGAAACTCCGAGATACAAAAGTGAGCTCATGGTTTTGAAAAATTAGAAGAAAAGATGTCTCTAATGATTGGATGAATTTATCAGATGTGGAATTAAAAGAGACCCAGGACAAAATATTTTTTAAAACCAATGAACTTTTACCCGAATTCTCATCTGATTAATGGGTGTTAAAATGAGCACAACCTACAATCTAATTTGTATGCAATGTGATGAGCCTTTTACTTGTAATCATCCAAACCAAAATACTTGTTCTCCTAGATGTGCTAGATTTTTCGGTAGAAAATTATAAAATTTTTTGAATAATTGAGTTGATCTAACTCTAAAACATGGGGGGGCTTTGATACAAAATACACTATAAAACAAATCATCTTGAATATTTTTTAGGCATGACCATGTTGAAAATATGATAAATGAGGCATTTACCAAAGTCTGGTTTTCTGACAATTTTCACAATGTATTGTTTTTCTGATGATGAGATGAATGCTGCATCGGATTTAATTATTGGACCTGATGGTACTCCTGATATCAACACAAGTTTCAATTATTCAAAAAAGAATTTAATAAAATCATTTACAAAATCTGAAATCCTAAATTCAACACCAGATGAAAGGAAAAAATGCAAGTACATCTTTGCATTAGAGTTTGGAGGAATTATAAAATATAAAGACAAGAAAAACCTCTGTCTTGAAAATCAATATTGTCCCAAAATTTGAAGATGAAAATATTATTCAATGAGAGCAAGAACTCATTTTGGAACTTTCAAAGAGACAGAATAAATAAAATTTACATTCAAAACTAATTTTTCCTTTTTATTTGTGGGGGTTTAGCTTTTACGCATAAAATTATTTTTCCAAAAGAGGGTTGAGTTTTCAAGCATACCGCAAAATAAAACACAATGTTTTATCAAACCAGCCCGGTGGTTTGATGGTTGCATTTTCTATCTAGGCACGATCGTTAAACCCCACCCCTATTTTTTGCATTTGTGAAAAAATCAACCCATGAGTGTTAAGCATGACAAAAAATTAGGATTTAGCTTTTAGGCATGACTTGTAACTTGGGATGAGGGGGTTTAGCTTTTAGGCATAAATTTAGAAAGTAATTAATTTTCCAAATAATGTTTTAAAATTAAAAATATTTGAGCTAGCTAAAACGCCTTTTTGTAGATAAATGCAAAGTACAATTCAATTATTCCCCATGATTAAATTATTGAGGAATTATTTTTCGAATTTTTAATAATATCTTAATTGCAACTGCAATAATTACTGCTTTTACAATCAAACTAAACACAAAAATAAATTGGATGAATTCAGAAGTTGGATTTGTAACTATTCTATTGATTAAATGCTCAACAGGTCTATCAATAATAACAAAAAGAAATACTGAAATCAGTATAATAATAACGGTAAGTATGTTTTTTTGAAAAACCAATGTATATGTTTTTTTGAAAAACCAATGTATATGTTTTATTAAAAAAAAGAAAAAAGTTATGGGCCTTGAACCCAGATAAAGTCCCAACCTTCAAGAGTATTGAATGGTACTGTTCCATCATATACAGCATATGCTGAAATTAAAACAGGACTACCGACTCCAAATTTAGCACAGTACCCACTCTCAGACTGCACAGATGATGTGAAATCAGTTGTGCACGTTCCTCCAAGAGCAATATTTCTGAATTTGGAATAACCCCAATCATAGTCTAACTCATCACACCAAGTATCAAGATGATCAATGTGAGTTGGATATCCTTGATTACTTACAACATATGATTCAGCAAAATCTTGACCTGTAACTGTACCCCAGTTATAACCAGTGTCGTTTGCTATATCATCACAATTGAATTTGGTTTGGGTAGATGTTTGGAAGTTTGTTGCTGTAAGGTATGGTTGAAGTTGGGTTGTTGATACAAGTGCTACAGATTTGGTATCATCGAATTTTTTTTCAAGTTGTTCCAAGAGAAATCCTTCATATTTTTCCACATATTTTGTGTTAATCTCTCCTGTTTCAACAAGAATCCTCAATGTAAGTAGTTCTTCGATAAGATTTAATCGCTCAATTACGACGTCTTTATCATCTACCTTTTCTGCAGATCTTTCAGATTCTATCTGTTTTTTGTATTCTTGTAACTTTTCTAGTTTGTCTTTTGTTGTTTGTTCTTCTGCATATGCTAAATCGATTGTACTAAATGACATAATCATTGCAGCAATCAAAGAAGCAAACAATATTGTCTTTGTTGTTGTCGTTAGATTTTTCATGTTATTGTCATTTCCAATTTTGGCAACAATATAAGTATATCGTAAAGTACGAAAATCGTATAATAGTTTTCTAATATATTAAAGTATCTTCAATGAGGATTGAATAAAACTATAATAGCTT
>JAEFCZ010000046.1 GCA_016125975.1 Candidatus Nitrosopumilus sp. | reverse complement strand
TCAGCTGCACTTTCACTTGTAAATGAAAAATATGTTTTTGGTGATGGAATTCCGTGTTTTTTTAGTAGTAAAGTCATAAACATTTTGTTTCCACAAATACTTGCAACATCAAATTTGTTTAGAACGGGAACGTCCATAAATTCTAGACTTGCAGTAAAATGCAATCCTCTAAAATAACTTACACATCTTTCTAGAACAACATCTCCCAAGTCGAAATCTTCTTTTTTACTATCTGTGTTAACTTGAGTGATCTTTGCATCTAACATCACTGCATCATGCCCTAGTTCGGATGCTTCTTTTTGAAGCATCTTCTCTTCCGCTCTTAGGCGATCAAACACAATACAGACTTTTGACATTACTCTCCCCAGTCTTCGCCTACGCTTTCTGCTTGTTTAAGCTCAACATTTGATCCGTCTTTTTTTGCGATTTCAAAGTCAGCACCACAATCAGGGCAAGAAACTATCTCTCCTACTGAGGCATCATCTGGGATGTTTAGTGTTGCGTCACATTCTGGGCAGTTCATGTTTTTGTTGACCTTTTCTTTTGTAATTTATTAGCTTCTGTTGATTGCATTCCCCACAATTCTACAAATCCTTTGGCCAATTTTTGATCAAATGTGGATTCTGTTCCATATGTAGCAATTTCATGGCTGTAAAGTGAGTTCTTGGACTTTCTTCCAACCACTCTGAGACTTCCTTTGTACAACTTTAGTTTGACTATACCTGCAACTGGTTTTTGAGATGCCTCGATAAATCCATCCAAATCTGATTTTAGTGGATCTTGCCATAACCCTGAATATGCTAGGTATGACCACTCATCATCAATTATTGATTTGAACTTGTTTTCATGTTTGGTGTGAACCATCTTCTCTAAATCTGAATGTGCTTCAATTAGACAAGTTGCAGCTGGTGTCTCATATACTTCTCGAGACTTTATTCCGACAACTCTATCTTCAATATGATCAACAATACCAACTCCTGCAGCACCTGCTTTTTTGTTGATGTACTCAATTAGTTTTTGACCATCCATTGTTTTTCCATCAACAGCAATAGGAATTCCTTTCTCAAATTTAATTTCTAGATACGTTGGTTTATCTGGCAAGTTTTTTGTTTTTACCCAAATGAATGCATCATCAGGTGGTTCGTTGTATGGATCTTCTAAAACACCACCTTCAATTGCACGACCCCATAAGTTTTGATCAATGCTAAATTTTTTTGCTACGGTATCAATTTGAATTCCATGTTTTTTTGCAAACTTTAGCTCTGTAACTCTGTCTAAGTTCTTATCTCGAATTGGAGCGATAATTGGAAGATTAGAACCAGAACGTAATGTGATATCAAAACGTACTTGATCGTTTCCTTTTCCTGAACAACCATGTGCTAGTGATGTAACTTTTTCTTTTTTTGCAATTTCCAAAACTTTTTCAGCAATTAGTGGTCTTGCAAGAGCTGTTGCTAAACAATATTTTTTTTGATAAAGTGCATTTGCTTTAATTGATGGAAAAATGTAATCTTTGACAAATTCTTTTCTTGCGTCAATGTTGTAGTGTTTTTTTACACCTAATTTTTTTGCCTTTGCTGCAATTTTTTTATTATCTTCACCTTGTCCAACATCTACTGTAACTGTGACAACATCCATGTCATGTTCATCTTGTAGATACTTTACAACAACTGAAGTATCTAATCCCCCAGAAAATGCAAGAATTCCTTTTTGAGTCATAAAACATCTTTTCCGTCGTATTTTGGAATTTATCTTTTGTGATAGGCTTGTGAACAATTTTTTTCCAGAAAAATTCTTGGCTAGCTTGAGCTAAAATTCGATGATTATTTAACCGCCAAATATAACGCTGTTTTATGAAAATTCGTTCGGCAATTTCTGTAGGAATTGCAGCAATTGTAGTGTTTTCTGTATTGGGAGTTGCTCTTAGCTCTAGTGATAACACACATGAAAATAAGATTCGAATAGCATACTTTCCAAACATCGGACATGCCATACCAATCGTAGGGATGGAAAAAGGATTCTTTGAAGAACATCTTGGTGATGATGTAAAAATGGAAACCAAAGTATTTGATAGTGGACCCCAGGCAATAGAAGCTCTATTTGCAAATTCAGTTGATCTTGCTTATGTTGGTCCTGGACCTGCAATTAATGGATTTTTAAATTCTGAAAATAACAATGTAAAGATACTTGCAGGTGCTGCAAGTGGAGGTGCTAGTTTTATTGTACATCCTGATTCAGAAATAAATTCTGCTTCTGACTTTGATGGTAAAAAAATTGCTGCTCCGCAAATTGGAAACACGCAAGACGTGTCGTTACGTCATTTTTTGGCTGAAAATCAACTAAAACCAGCTGAGAAAGGAGGTAGTGTTATTGTTTACAATATCTCAAATCCTGACATCTATACATTATTTGTAAAGGGTGATATTGATGGTGCATGGGTTGCAGAACCTTGGGCCACAATTTTAGAAACTGAACTTGATGGAAAAAGACTGTTCCATGAAGAAGAACTTTGGCCTGATAATGAATTTGCATCCGTTCTTTTAATTGGAAATATAGATTACGTTGACAAAAATAGTGCCATCTGGGCTGACTTTATCCGTGCACATCATGAAACAGTAATTTGGATTCAAACAAATCCGACAGATACTAGAATTGTTTTTAATGATTTTCTAGATTCTTATCTTGGACAATCTCTATCTGATGATGTTGTAGATGTGGCATTATCTAATATTTTGATAACTGCAGATCCTAAACCAAACTCTGTTTTTTCCTTTGCTGAAAAAGCTGATGCCCTGGGATATCTTGGAAGAAATGGATACGATTTGTCTGGAATTTTTTACAGCTTTGATACAAATTCCTTGGAGGAGACTGGTACATAATGCCAAAACTAGAGGCCAAAAATATTGTAAAGTACTTTAGCCATGATTCTCACAAACTCAAGGCTTTGGGAGGTGTTGATCTCAAAGTTGAATCTGGTGACTTTGTATGTTTAATAGGACCTTCTGGATGTGGAAAATCTACGTTTTTACGCATAGTTGCAGGCTTGGAAAAGCCTGATGAGGGTCAAATACTCTTTGATGGCCGCCCTGTAAATGAAACTGGACCTGAAAGAATTATGGTCTTTCAAGAAGGTGCTCTATTTCCATGGCTTACAGTTCAAGATAACGTCGAATTTGGATTAAAGATGGTAGGCATTCCAAAAGAAGAACGTACCAAAATATCTCACAGATATCTTGACATGATGCAATTAACAAAGTTCACTGATTCTTACACGTATCAACTTTCAACAGGAATGAAACAACGTGTAGCTATTGCTAGAGCTCTTGTAATGGATCCTGATGTATTACTTATGGATGAACCCTTTGCAGCACTTGATGCACAAACCCGTGACTTGTTATTAGTTGAAATGCAATTAATCTGGGAGAAAACAAAAAAGACAATATTATTTGTCACACATAGTGTTGCTGAAGCTGCAGTTCTTGGGACAAAGGTTGCAGTGTTTAGTAATCGTCCATCTACAATAAAAAAAGAAGTTGATAATGATTTTCCAAGACCTAGAGTTTCTGAAAATGAATCTTTATTGAAATTTCAACAAGACTTGCTATCTGAACTAAGACCTGAGGTAAAGAAAAACAAACAGTGATTGTTATGGCAAAAAATTATACTCCTTATAGAATTGCATTTTACATTGTCATCATAGTTGTTTGGCAAATAACTGCAATGACTGGACTTTGGCCAGATAATGTTTTTCCATCTCCTTATGAAGTAGCTGAAGATTTGGGTTATGGTGCAGTTGATGGAAGTTTGTTTTATGGAATTGCAACAAGTATGTGGAGATTAGCAGTTGGATTGGCAATTGCAATTGGCGGTGGTATTGTTTTGGGAATTTTCATGGCAAGAGTTGAGGTAATTAATCAAACTATTGGCTCTCTAGTATTAGGTTTACAATCCATTCCATCTATTGCATGGGTACCACTTGCAATTCTTTGGTTTGGTTTGACTGATGGAGGAATTATCTTTGTTACTGCAATTGGTGCAATCTTTGCTGTAACGATTAACACCTATACTGGTGTCAAAAACATCAATCCTCACTTTATAGAGGCTGCAAGAAATATGGGTGCAAAGGGCAGTCAACTAATCACTGCGGTATTAATCCCTGCAGCATTCCCATACATGATTTCAGGATTCAAACAAGGCTGGGCCTTTGCTTGGAGAGGGGTAATTGGTGCAGAAATTCTGTTTTCGTTCCTAGGATTGGGCTTTTTGCTCAACGCAGGACGTTCACTAAATGACGTTTCTCAGGTAATTGCAATTATGTTAGTAATCATGGGAATTGGTCTTGCAGTAGACGGTGTTGTCTTTAAAAAACTTGAAGACAAAGTAATGTCTAGATGGGGATTACGATAGTTTCCAAAAAAGATTCAAACCCTTATGAATTCAACATTTAAGTAAATCTCATCTGTTGACAATATGTGAACAAAGCAAGTTCTATTTTTCTAACATCTGTAATTACTGCTATTTTGTTATCAAGTGCTGTTACTGCAACTACTGATGCCTTCACTTTTCAAAAAATAACTTGGACTATGAAAGCTCCTGCCACTTGTTTGACCTCAACTGGTGAATCATGTGGTGATGGAAAGATTCGTGATAGGTTTATTTTAGAGGCAAGTCAAGATGATATTTCAACAGGAATGGGAAAAGCAAAAATTTCTTTCAAGGGTACTTCAGGTGAATCTGCAGGAAAGACTCTGAATCTTAAAACAAATAATATTATATTTCAAAATGACGTTGCAAACGAGATAGTGACGTTTACTGGCACATCTAGTGACAAAAATGGAAACTTGTGGAATGTCAGTGGAACTCTTGAAAACTTTTGAGAAAGCAATAATGGGGGAAAAATTACAGCGTTAGTTAGTCTTACACTGACTTCTCAAACTAGTGGACTTTCTGTAGTTTCACAAGCTGATGGCGACATGATCTAAGTTTCTTATTTTAGACTGAAGTGAATTATACGATCTTATTTATCCCTCATAAATGGTTCATGCCTATCTGCGTCCATTTTTGTGCCCAAAACAGTAACTGAATCCTAGTGGATTCATTACTTTACTTTTTGACTTTAAGTGATACTACAAACGCACATACAATAATTGCAATTGCAAAGTACATCACTGCAATATAATCAAACAAAAATGCAATTGTTCCTGCAACTACAGGACCGACTACTGTTGCAATTGATAATGTTGAGCTAAAAATTCCAGTTGAAGTTGAACGTGGATTATTCTCCATTAGATGAAAGTTTCCACCAATAAACAAGAATGCCCATGTTGCACCAACTAGTGACATTAATGGCATTGCCATCCACCATTCAGTTACAAATGATAACCCTACAAAGACAAATGTGGTACAACCAATCCCTATTTTGAATTTAGTAACATTTGATAGATGAATTTTACTTGCCATTACATTCATCAAGATAAAAGCAGTTATCGTATTTGCTGTATACACAATTGATATGTGATAAAGTTCTCCTCCCCATATGTCTACAATCATTATTGGAAGAATTACCCAAACAGCTGCTGCACCAATATGTCTTAGTAATAATGATAAGAAAAGAAATTTGTTTTTTGAAATTACTCTTTTTGTAGTTCCAGGTTCTATTTCCTTTTCTTGTTCTGAATTTGGAAGTCTAATTGTAAACAACAATCCTACAATAAATGAAGCTGCACTAATTAAGAAAATTGATTGCAAGTCATTTGTAAGTCCAGCTGCTGCAATTCCTGCCATCCATCCTAGTGCATGAAATGAGATTACTGTTGCAGCTCTTTTTTTGTCAACGTTTGCCTCATAGGTATATGCAATCATTGCTGGAATCATTATCCCACCTGCAATTCCTGCTGCAATTCTTACCAAGAAAAACATAGAAAGATCAGTAGCAAAGTAATGTAATCCAAATGCAATGGCGCAACCAATAAAGCCAATTCTGATGAACTTGAGCCTAGTTCCTTTCTTATCTGAGTGTCTGCCAAAGTAGATTTCAGAGAGAATCTGGGCAAAACTAAATGAGGCTACCAAAAGCCCAATTTCGAAGACTGATTCTGTAACGCCTTGAGCAATAATAGGCATGAATACAAAGACAATTGAGATTCCAGCATGTTGAAAAAATGTAGCACTACGAACTAGATTGTTTACTTGAACTTTTTGCATAAATGTACTACAAAATTATCTTTGACCTAATTTCAACATACGTATCAATCCTACTGCAGTTAGTGGTTTTTTCTGAAAAGAGTTAAACTGTACAAATTCATTTTGAAATTAAATTGACTGAAAAAGAATCCTTTCTAAATGCTCTACAAAATAGGGTTTTACTTTTTGATGGTGCAATGGGAACTGAAATTCAAAAATTCAATCCAAAAACAGAAGATTTTCCAAATAATCAAGATGGATTCAATGATGGTTTAGTAATAACCCATCCTGATTGGATAAAACAAATTCATAGACATTATTTAGATGCTGGATCTGATTGTATTGAAACAAATTCTTTTGGCTCAAACAAAATTAAACTCGATGAATATGGTTTTGGTGATCAAACAGTAGATTTTAACAAAAAAATTGCACAACTTGCATCAGAAGTGTGTCAGGAATATTCTGATAGACCCAGATATGTAATTGGTTCAATGGGACCTTCTGGATTTCTCCCAAGTTCAAATGATCCTGACTTGGGACAAAAACCCCTTGATGAAATTAGAAATGCATTTGAACTACAAGCAGAAGGATTGATTATTGGTGGTGTGGATGCATTACTTATTGAAACAAGTCAGGATATTTTGGAAGTAAAATTAGTAATTGAAGCATGTCATGAAGCAATGGAAAAAACTGGAAAGAAAATTCCAATCATTGCAAATACAACATTAGATCAATACGGAAAAATGTTACTGGGAACAAACATCCAAGCTGCATACACCACTGTTTCTGATATGGGTATTGACATATTTGGAATAAATTGCTCAACTGGTCCTATTGAAATGACTCCGAGTGTAAGATGGCTTGATGAGCAAAATGAACATGATATTTTGGTAGTTCCAAATGCCGGTATGCCTGAAAATGAGGGCGGTCAGGTAGTTTACAAGATGACTCCTGAGAAAATGGGTGATGCATTAGGTGATTTTCTTAATCAATACAAAAAAGTTCGAATAATTGGAGGCTGTTGTGGAACAAATCCTGAACACATCAAAGTTCTAAGAAAAGTAATTGACGAAAAAGCCAACTCTGTCGAGGGTTAAGTATTTAGAAAAACAGAGATGATTTTACACTATTGACTATTCCTAGAGTAAGTTCTGCACTAAAGGCAGTCGACCTAAAACAAGTCCCTGCACCATTAATCATCGGTGAGAGAATAAACACCCAAGGTTCTCGTAAGGCAAAAAAATTAGTTCTTGCAGATGACTATGACGGACTAGTTGATTTAGGACGAACCCAAGTTGAAGATGGTGCACATTGTCTTGATGTATGTGTTGCAACAACTGAACGTGCTGATGAAAAAGAATTCATGTTAAATCTGGTTAAACGTTTAAGCTTAGAAGTAGATGCTCCTCTTGTAATAGACTCTACTGATCCTGATGTAATTGATGCATCTGTAAAACAAATCCCTGGACGTCCAATTATCAATTCTATTAATCTTGAAGGTGATGGAAGTAGATTTGAAAAACTTGCACCAATAATGGCAAAATATGGTTTACCTGCAATTGCGTTGTGTATTGGACCAGATGGCATGGCAAAAACACCTCAACAAAAATTAGAAACTGCTGAATTACTTTATGAAACTGGTAAGAAATATGGATTAAAAATTGAACAATTCATCTTTGATGTACTTACATTTACTCTTGCAACTGGTGAAGATGAATTTCTTGATGCAGGAAAAAATACACTTGAGGGAATTCGTCTTGTAAAAGAAAAATTCCCAAACTCATATACTACTTTGGGTCTTAGTAACATTAGTTTTGGACTTGTTCCTTATGCTAGAAAAATTCTAAATTCTGTATTCTTGTATCATGCAATAAAATCTGGTCTTGACACTGCAATTGTTAACGCAAAAGAGATTATTCCTTATGGGGAAATAGATGAAAAAGAAAGAAAACTTGCCGAAGATCTTATCTTTAATGCTCATCCAAATGCGTTATCTGAATTAATCACATATTTTGAGAATGCAGTACCTCAGACTAGTACTGCATCCAAAAAAGTAGATGTAGACCCTTCTTGGCCTGCTGGAAAGAAGGCTAACTTTAGAATTGTTAACAGACTTAAAGATGGAATTGAAAATGATGTCGTTTCTGCTATTGCAGATAAAGTTGGCAAAAATGACATTCTAAAAGACATTGATGGCAAATTTTCACTTGACGCACCACCCGAAACAACTCATGATGGTGCGATTAGAACTCTCAATGAGGATTTACTTCCTGCTATGAAAGAAGTAGGTGATAAATTTGGAGCAGGAGAATTAATTCTTCCATTTGTTTTGAAATCTGCTGAATGTATGAAAGCAGCTGTTGGAGAACTGGAAAAATATCTCGTTAAAGAAGAAGGTTCTAGCAAAGGTAAACTTGTTTTAGGAACTGTATATGGTGATGTTCATGATATTGGAAAGAATCTGGTAAAGACTATCTTTCAAAATAATGGTTACACTGTTTATGATCTTGGAAAACAAGTTCCGCTACAAAAATTCCTTGAAAAAATTGATGAAGTAAATCCTGATGCAATTGGACTTTCTGCATTATTAGTTTCAACTTCAAAACAAATGCAATTTTTTGTAGAACATGCAAGAAAAAACAAAATGAATATTCCAATTCTTTGTGGAGGTGCAGCAATTAACAGTAATTACATAAATCGAATTGCAAAGGCAGATGGAATCTACGAACCTGGTGTCTTCTATTGTAATACGATGTTTGAAGGCCTAAAGACTATGGATACTTTGATTTCTGATGAAAAACCAAAACATTTAGCTCAATGGAAGGAAAAATTAGAAAACTGGAAAGAAAAATCTACTGCAAGTGTTGATCCTGTCAGTCTCCCAAAAAGCAACATCGAACCTGTACAAGCACCTGCTTCAAAAAATATTGGTGAACCAATACGCCTAAAATTAGATCAAATAAAGATGGACGAAGTATGGGAATTAATTGATAAAAAATCACTCTTCAAGCTTTCTTGGGGTCTAAGAGGAAAAGCAGGTTCTGAATCAGAATCTGAACATGAAGAATTACTTAGCCAATGGAAGATTAGAATAATTCCAGAAAAACTGTTTGAACCTGAAGTTGTTTATGGATATTTCAAATGTCAAAACAAAGATGGAAAATTACTTGTAGAAAACCTTCATGGTGATAATGTGGAATTTAATTTTCCTCGTTCGACTAAACCTGAACATCTATGCTTGACTGATTATTTTGGTGATGATGATGTTGTTGCATTTCAAGCAGTAACTGTTGGAAACAAGGTTGCAGATATTATTGAAAAATGGAATCAAGAAGACAAATACACTGATGCATACTATCTACATGGATTGGCAGTTGAAGTTGCCGAAGCTTTAGCTGAATGGACTAATAGAAAAATAAAATCTGAATTGAATTTAGATGCTGGTGGTTTGAGATATTCTTGGGGTTTTCCTAGTTGTCCTGATGTATTGCAACATCGTTTGGTATGGCAACTCTTAGAACCTGAAAAATCTGGAATGGAATTAACTGAGTCAGGCCAAATTATTCCTGAACAATCTACCGCAGCAATAGTTGTGCATCATCCTAAAGCAACGTATTTTGTACTTTAGAAAGTCGCTTTACTCAAAAACTCGTCCAGTCCTGTAAAATCATTTGGAGATGTAATCAAAACATCACCTGTAATTTCATGTGATTTTTTTAACAATTCTTCAAATTCTTTACTGTATGACTCTAAATCTAAATCCAAAAACTTTGCTGATTTTTCATTTTTTTGTGAGGGAAATAGTATGATTGGAATGACTGAAAATTCTTTGAGATTATCTGACAAATTTTGTACTTGTCGTATATTTTGTATTACTTGAGTTATGAATCCCTTTGGTTTTGTTTCACATTTCTTTTCTAGTTTAGAAAAGTTTGGTTTGTTTGATACTGAAAGATACAAATCAATTTTTGAATCGATATTTTTTTCTCTTAATTTCCTTACAGTCAAACTTGGAATTTGACCAGAGTCTGCTTTGCCTGTTTGTGATGGATCTCCCATTAGAACTAAAACCCCTGTAAAACCTATGCTGATACATTTTTCAACAAATTCAAAAATCTCTTCTTCTGACTTGTCTCTGACTCTAAGGCTTACTGTAATTGGTAAATCTGGAATTTGTTTTTTTATAATCTCTCCTGCATCTATTGGTGAAACCCTCTGATATCCTAACACATTTTCTGTAAGATGAATTGCATCACACTTTTTTGAAATAATTTTTATTCTTTCAACAAATTTTTTAATTGATTCATCTGTATTTACATCAGGTAAAATTTTAGGTGGATTAGCTTCATACCTGATTGTCATAATGTCATTTTTTGTATCCTTGGTTAAAACCTTTGAATACCAAAACCCATATAGAAAAGTAGGAAAGAAGAAAAATGATTCTTGAAAACATCAAATCCATTCTAACTAGTCCAATTCAACCGAGTATAGAAAATCCTGATGAATATCGTTTAGCATCAGTACTTGTTGTAATTTATGGAAATGATCCAGTTGTTGTAATGACTGAGAAACCAAAAAATATGAAATTCCATGCTGGTGAAATTTCATTTCCTGGCGGAAAATTAGATTCTGATGATTCAGATCTTTTGGATACTGCATTACGTGAAACAAATGAAGAGATTGGTTTGACAATTTCAAGAGATCAAGTAATTGGTCAACTAGAACCTGTAGTTACTTTGAATTCTGGATTCTTGATATTGCCATTTGTTTCGGTACTAGATGAAATTCCTTTGCTTTCTCCAAACAGAGAAGTTGAAAATTTTTTTCACATGCCTCTTGATTCTTTATTGAATACTATGGCAAATGATCCTGATCCCTCTCACAACATTATTCAGGAGATGTTTACCTTTGAATATCAAAACAAAACTGTGTGGGGGGCTTCTGCTAGAATACTAAAACAGATTCATGATAGCCTAAAATCCTGAGATTCATTTAAAAAGAGCTCCGCGTGCCTGAAAATCTATGGCTGCGCGCAAGTCCTCTCCAAGGAAAATTCGTCTGTTGAAAAAAACAAAACAGGCCTCACCAGTACCAGCTTGGATTATTCTCAAAACAAAGAGAAGTGTTAGAACAAATCCAAAACGTAGAGCTTGGAGATCAACTGATGTGGAGGTAGGATAGATGTCTC
This sequence comes from Candidatus Nitrosopumilus sp., assembly GCA_016125975.1. GTDB lineage: Archaea > Thermoproteota > Nitrososphaeria > Nitrososphaerales > Nitrosopumilaceae > Nitrosopumilus. The sequence continues at coordinate 375 of JAEFCZ010000046.1, read as the reverse complement.
AAGAATTAGAACGTGTTTACACAATTCCACTTGGTAAAGTATTACTCTCACAATCACAACACAGAGCAGTTAGAGCAATCAATATGATTAAAGAATTTGCTCGTCATCACATGAAAGTTGAAGATATTAAAATTGAAGAAGATTTAGCTCATCAAATTTGGGCAAAAGGAGTACGAAGTCCTCCAAGAAAAATTAGAGTAAGAATGAGTAAAACTGATGAAGGTTATGTTCTTGTTTCTCCATACGAAGAAGAACTTGAATCTAAAGTAACTCCTGAAAAAGAAACTCCTAAAGTTGAAGATAAAGTAGAAGAACCAGCTAAAGAAGCACCAAAGGAAGAAGAACCAGCTAAAGAAGCACCAAAGGAAGAAGAAC
>JAEFCZ010000096.1 GCA_016125975.1 Candidatus Nitrosopumilus sp. | reverse complement strand
AAAAATATTTCCTCAAGCAAGAATTTTGCAAAGTTTAATGAAATACTAATATACTTTAATCTTATTTTACTAAGAAATGTCAAAAAGAGTAACTATTATGGTAGGCGATGATCTGGATAAAAAAGTCAGATTAAAGCAAGCAAAACTCATACAAAAGAAAAACTCGTCAGTTAGTTTCAGTTCAGTACTAAATGACATACTTCGTGGCAAGTATAATATTTGATGTTTTGTTTATTTACAACAAATTGATAAATCACATTAATCTATTCTGAGACAATATTATTCAGATTTGAAATTTTTTGAAGCACAGTAATATCTGTATAATTTGGTAATTTTTGCAAATGCCTAGTCAATAGCTTCTTGGGAGCGTGCCTCCTCCAGGTATGCCTTTCTTTCCTCATTTAGTTTATCTTGATCAATTTCTAAATCATCCTCTATTATGATAATCCCGCTGTTTTCCATTGATGGTTCTTTTGATTTTGTCTTAGAAATTGACTTTGTTCTTGCAGATTTTTTTGCTGTTTTCTTTTTAGTTTTTACTTTTTTAACAATCTTTTTGGCAACTTTTTTTCCAGTTATAAATGTCGAAAAAAGTTGTCTTGGTATTAAATATTTTGCAAAATTATTTTTTAAAAAAATTATATGAATTTGAATAAAATTAAATAATCTTTTTTAGTTTTTAAAATGCAAATATATATTCTAATGCTTCCAAGTTTACAACATTAATTGTATTAATAATAATCACTAGAACAACAATATAATTGACTGAGAAACTAATTAAATGGATAATTACGTTACAAGCTAATTATGTTAGTCACAAATGTACGATCTCTAATTAAACGAATCTTTGTGGTTGTTATAGTTTCATTTGTAATGTTTGCAGCGCTATTGTCAACATCAGATAAAATGTATATTTTAGGAGAACATCTTCCATATGAAGTGATATACGGTACTGTAATAATTGGAATTGTTGGGTGTGTGTTTTATTTGATTGACAAGACTCCTCTGAGATATCTGGTGTTTGCCCCCCTATTGTTATGGCATTTTTAATTATGTTGAGAACAGATCCATATTGATTTAACATGCCCTTTGTTGACTATACGCAAGACAACTATTGCAAGAGATGCAATCACAGATTCCCAAAAGCATTAGGATTTTTTTGTCCGCTATGCCATTACAGGGCAAGAACTGCACCAAGAAAAAACAGCTTGATAAAAAAGAGTATTAGAAAATAATCAAAATATTGTTGTTAATGAGTAGTCACTCTGTTTGAATTGGTTTAATTATGTTTAAGATATTTTTTGATAATTTTGAAGAATCATGACTGGAATCTAAAACATCCTTCATACTTGAACTGATTACTTGTCGCAAATATTTATAACATCATATCACCATAATTATACATGGAATCTGAGAAAATACATTGGCAAGAACGTCATTTCAAAATAGCACAAGAATCATCTAAAAAATTTGAGACGCATACTGCAGACCAAGAAGTAGATATTTAATCTCCTCAGATAGTATCATTATATCATGAATAATTATTGGACATGTAAAACTACTACATGGTCACAATATTATTGTGAATATTGAATATGTCTCTGATCCTTCTATTGATCTTATAGAGAAATTCAAAAAAGATATTGTTAAATTTAAACACCCTAGCAAACATCCTGCATTTGTTAAATGTACACACGTCCAAGAAAGTGCAGGGCATTTGTTGTTTATTCTTGATGGAAGAGTAGAACTTGTAATTAACCAATTCAAGAAAGAAAAATTTTATTTTTTATTCATTGTCAAGATAATCAATAATTATTTTACTGATAATTAGGGTTCAAAAGTTAAGTGTGCAAAGATACCTTCACCATTTACAGATATGCCTACAATCATGACATATCCTGAATAATAAAAATCTTTGTATCTTATTGTACATTTTAGATAACGATTTTTTAAACGCCAAAAATTTTTATGCATCATGTTTGTTGTTTTTTATCATAAATACTAATCAAAAATGATTCTCGTTTTTTTATTTCTAATTCAAATTCTCTTGATATTATTTTGCCTATTTTGCAGTACATAATATATCCCATGAACCACTATGTACAGTTCCTCCCATAACATCAAAAACACTTCCAATCATTTTCCTTAATTCCAAATATTTTATAATGGGTGAAAAATTTTCGTGTACAATTTTATTTCTATAGATAAATATTCTTTCAAAATTGTTCCAATTATTTCGTAATAGTGGAATGTGACGAATGTGATATTTTTCATGTTCAATGCCTTCATTATTAAAATTATCAAAATAATTCATAGATTCTTTCATAATATCTATACCAACTAATTCTGAATAGATGTTTTTTACTAGATTAGGATTAGCATGATTAAATGATTGCGCTAATGCATTCCCCCATCTTCTAAATTCCCTTTAAGGATATTATCTAAATTTTCACCTAGAGAACTCCCAACTTTAAATGCTAATGCTTTAAAAAAAACCTCAAAAATTGTAACCGTTTTTATAATTACATATTCAATTAATGCTTTTTGTAAGTCTTCATCTTCTTTTTTAATACATTGTATTTCAATTAATAGTGGCTTGATTTCTTCAAATTTTTTTGTTAAATAACCATTTGGGAATTTTATAATCTCTATTTCTTTATCTTTGTGAATTTTGGTATTTCTTTTTTTCATAATGTCATTTTTATGATGAAATGATAAGGTTGGTTATATTAAATTAATAATTTAAATCCTTAAATAAAAAATCTAAAATAAATAAATAATGGTTCATTGGAGCAGGATACAAAAAATTATAGAAAAATCAAGATCACATAAAATATCACACATAGTAAATAATAATAACTTTGATTTTGCAGGTGTGTATCTTATTTATGATCCAAAAATGAACTTGCAGTATATCGGTCATACTAATTCCATTAAAAAAAGATGCGAAGAGCATATGCTAAATATTGGAACAGGAAACCTATGCAGTAAGATAAAGAGACGTCCAACTGCATCACAAAAAATAGAGTCATATCGTGTAAAATATATCACAATAGAGGACAACTATAGAGAAAGATGTTTTACTGAATGTCAGTTATTAGCAGTGTACAGACCACCACTAAACTTTATCAGATAATATGTTTCATGATCTTTATAATAAGAGATAATTATTTTAGATTATGTATTTTTGCACATTATGTAACAGGGAATATCCAAAAGATGTAGAGAATTGTGCTTTATCTCACTGTACGTTTTGTGGAGACACAAGCATAGAAGTATAATCTCCTAAAATTATTTACGATCCAATATTTATCATAATCAACACATTGTTTGCAATGTTGTTAGTTAATGCTGTATTTAATATGGAGTATAATGATACATCACCGAGTATCGTATTTGGCAGTATACTATACATTACTGGAATGTGCATTTATCTCAGATATGTAGACCGGAAAACTCGCTATTATTGTAAAAACTGTAAATCTATACTGCATTCAGTTTTAGATGATGTGAAAATTGGTGAATATGAACAAAAGCCAAAACACAAAGAGGTTATTGCAGGGACACAATCTCGTAAAAGCCATCTAAAGGAAATAGTGATGGTTTTAGGTGCCATTGGATCTGTAGTTAGTGTTATCATTATTTTATTGCCAAGATAGTTATCTTCATTTGGAATATGTGATATCTATATTAGTCAGAGTTAATTTCTGTATCTTGTGCAACAAAACTCCCTAAAAAACTACAAATTATATTTTTAGGTTTCTCAGTACTTGGAATCATACTAGTAGTTACAGGTATGATAATCAACGATGATTTATTCTGGTCCATAACAGATCCAGTAACTATTGCCATCTTTGTAGGTGTAGCAGTTGTATTTTACATTAGTATAAAAAATAAAAATTAATCATTGTTCTATTTTTATAATATCTACAAATAAAACATACATTATCTATATTATACAGAATTTATTTTTATGATTATGCTAAAAGAACAGTTATGCAGAAAGT
>JAEFCZ010000034.1 GCA_016125975.1 Candidatus Nitrosopumilus sp. | reverse complement strand
TTATGTAATGCATTAGCTAAGTGGTATATAATTTCGCCTGACTCTTTGGATTTTAGAATTTTTTGTATTTTTTTTATCTGTAAGATTACACACTAATAGATGTCTTGGTTTTTTTGGTGTCAATATATCTATTGGTTGGATCCTTACTTTCCCAAATGGAGTAGAGGTATTACAACTAACAATTGTTGATGTAATGTATTCTCCATAAATTATACTAAGTAAATTGGTTAATGTTTTAGATTTTTCAAGAGCAATAAAATAGCTAGTTTTGTAATTTTTGTTATCGGTATTAATTGTAAATCCGTTTAGAAGTTTATTGGTTTTATTTAAATATAAAGAATAAGTCATATCAATCCTGTCACTTTTAGAAAAATTCCCTGAACAGTTTACTCCTAGAGGCATTCAGAAAGAAATCATTGCCAATATTGAACAACAACTCCGTTCTGGGTACAAGAAAATTTTTTTATGTGCTCCTACTGGAGTTGGAAAGTCTCTAGTTGGCGCAACTGTTTCAAAATATTTTGATAGTTCATTTACTGTAACTGCGTCAAAACATCTTCAAGATCAATACATCAAAGATATTCCATTTCTAAAACCCGTTAAAGGAAAACAAAATTTTCCTTGTTTGAAGTTAATGTCTGCTGAAAAAGTGGATAATTCTAGGAGGGCTATGAGATGGGGTCTTACTTGTGACAAGGGTGAGTGCCTTGAGCGCACTAGTAAAAACGGCAAAGAAATCATTGAGACTTGTAAATTCAAGCCTACAATAAAACAAGTTGAGGAAAACACCCAGGATTCTAATGCATGCCATTACTATCTTCAAAAATATGAGGCTTTAGTTGCAAAACACTCTCTTTGGAACTATCATGCTTTTTTTCAAATTATGAAGTTTAACAAAAAACTGTTTGAGGATTATCTGGATAGAAAAGTATCTGTTTTTGATGAGGCTCATAAAATTGAAGACCAAATAATTCAATTTGTAGGATTTGATATCTTTGCTGGACAAGTTGATGAATGTAATCTTAATGCTGAAAAATATGATTTTACTGATTTAGATTCTATGATATCTTTAACTGATGATATTGCATATTCGTATGCAAAAAAAATCAAAGACGTCAAAGAAAGTCCTGCATTTGAAAATAATCCTGATTATGAATTAATTTCAAGATTAGAGAGACGTTATGATAGAGCAGCTCAAGCAAAAATTGACATTGCGTCTGATAAGGATAATTTTGTAGTAAATGATCCTGTTAAAGATTTGAATGGAAACTTTAGAACTATATCTGTAAAACCAATTGATGTTTCAAAATTTGCAAATACCTTTTTTGAAACAGAACATCAAATTTTCATGTCTGCTACAATTGACAAACAAAGCTTTTGTGAAAACATGGGGTTAGAAAAAGATGATGTTGCATTTGTTGATACTCCAAAATCCCCATTCCCAATTGAAAACAGAAGTATTGATTTGTTAAATATTAGAAGACTAAGCTATGGTTCAACAGAAGAAGATGAAATAGAAGTAATCAAAACAATTGATAGAATTTTAGATGGGCATTCTACTGAACGAGGATTGATTCTTACATCATCTATTCCTAGATGCCAAAAAATTCTACGATATTTATCTCCAAAAAATACTCGAAGAATTAGAATTTGTCATAGTAAAAACAAGGATGGAAAAACCCAAGACGAAGTAATATCTGAGCATGCCTCAGATCCTACTGGTGTCTTACTTTCGTCTTCTCTTTGGGAGGGAGTTGATCTAAAAGATGATCTATCTCGTTTTCAAATTATTGCAAAGGTCCCATATCCTAACTACAAAGAAAAGAGAACAAAGGCCAAGATGGATAAATTTCCTCTTTGGTATACCTCTCAAACCCTTACAAAATTACTTCAAGGATTTGGACGTTCCATTCGAAGTGAGGATGATTGGGCTAAAACCTATGTGCTTGATGCTGCTGCCAATAACGTCTTTTTCAAGGCACAACAGATGATTCCAAAGTCATACTATGATGTTTTAGGAATAGAAGACCTGTAGTAGATAACAGTAATTTGATAAGGATAATCTAATTTTTCGTGCCTGTTATCTCTAGATCGATTTCTGATCGCTGATCTATAAAGATTGTGGACAAATTGATCATCTTCTCTTGAAAATCTGCCAAATCCTTAATTGATTGATGAGATTTTGTTGGCACATGAGTATTTCAAAGTTTTTGGCAAATATCAAAAAAAGCAAAAACATTTCCCCTAAAATTCGATTATACCTAATTGACAAAGACAAACATTACTTTATCAATAACGGTTCTATCAAAAGTGGATTTAATTCCAAATTAACTATTTCAAAATACTAGTTAATTGGTTTTTTGTGCCTACTATACAAAAGATGTAAAATAGGTGTAAAATAGTGGCGTTTTTCTTGCGACGGTAGCTTCCATGCGTGGAATTGTAGCTAATTGTAGCTAACTTTACACATTGTAGTCATAGAGTTGTAGCTACGTGTAGCTACAGGCGACACGTTAACAAACGTTGGATCTTGTTTTTAGCTGTTGTTATGCGTGGAAATAGCTAAATTCCATGCGTGGAATTGCTGTTTTATCAAGCTACTAGCTACTTTTTTTCAGCTATTACGATCCTATCAATAGTAATGTTTTCTAGCTATTGTAAACAAAGTAAGCTGATGTTTACAACAGCTATTTCTGTAATCGCCAAAATTGGAAAATTATGTATCAGTTTAAATTAAAAATGAAAAGGCACAGAAGTGCAGCTAACAAAATTTGAGAGTAATGGATATTAAAAAATAATGATCTTGATTCGGATTTTTTCAGATGGACTTTCTTTGGTCTGGACAGTGCAGCTAGAAGCTCAGCAATAAAGGGAGCAAAGACAAACTTTAGAGAGATTCCATTCAGAAACAGACGAGCCTATGTAATGACAGTATACGAATCAAAAACAAAACACATCAAAAACGGAATCAGAAAAAATACATCATCAGAAACAAGACTCAAGATGCCATTGCTAAAATTTCAAAGCAAAGCGATTATCTCATTCAGAGTCAAACATCCAAATCAATTCGTGAAATCAACAAGCAACTAAGAGAACTTTACAGCTATCTGAAAGTTGACAAACTGCACTTGGAAAATCAGGATGATGATGCCACAGGCTACTTTATGAAAAAACCAACCCACGCATTACGCCATTGCTCATGTCAGCTATGGATGAGAAGACTGGGAGTTGGTGCAATGGCTCTAGTTGCAAAGATTGGAGATTGGAATACAGTTGATGAGTGTATCGCAAGCTATGGGGAAATCTCAGAGGAAGACACGGTAAGCGAAATGCAAAGACTGATGAATAAAAAAAATCAGGGGATTAATTTCTAATGTACGACGATTTAATCAAGAAAGAATTTCCTGATGAGAAAATCTTAAAACTTTTGGACAAGCCATTCAGAATTAAAATCGACTCTGACCGTACTATAGAATATTGCTCACTGCGATCTTATCTTTACATGAAGGAGCTTGACTTGCTATGAAATCCAACGATGAATCTAAAACAGTTCACTTTTCATTTAGACTAAATGAAAATGATGATGAATCTAAAAAAATTCAAAATTTTAAAGAATTGGGATTTGAATCTCAATCCGAATTAATTCGTAAAGCTGTAAATTACTTCTTTGAAAACTCTAGACAGAGAAACAACATTGAGGAAGAGACCAAAAAGCTAAAGCTGGAAAAACTGAAAAAAGAAAATATCCAGCTTGACATTAAAAACAGAATCGCACTAATCGAATCCCTGAAATATTCCCCCGATGATGCTCTATCAATCGCAAACGGCAACAAGACTTTTGACGAGAATTCCATGCACTGTCCAGAATGTTCCTTTGATACCAACTCTGCCGAATCAATAGACAGACAGATATCCCAAATAACATCACACATCAAGGCGGTTCACAAAAGGGATCTCACCGAATCTGAAATCAATGAAATTTTGGAGATTGGAAAATAACGATGCCAATCAAAATACACATTCTGAAAAATCG
>JAEFCZ010000095.1 GCA_016125975.1 Candidatus Nitrosopumilus sp. | reverse complement strand
GTTTGGTTTCTCTGCTCGTTTCTGTGTTTTATCATCTCTTCGATTAGCTCTTCATCAAGTCCATTTTCTCGTAACTGCTCTCTTATTTCATCATCAGTTGGATTACTTGGTGATACATTTTAATTGGTCAACATGCCTTACACAGTACTCTTCTCTTATTTCATCATCAGTTGGATTACTTGGTGATGTTGAGTTGGTACTTGATGTTTCGGGCTCTGTTTCAGGTCTTGGTGCAGGGTGTTCTTTTGGTGTTGGCTCTACATCATCACTTGGGTCTGGCATCTCCATCGTAGGTTCTAGCTCCGGATACAATTCGTAATAGTCTTCACGAAGCATTGGCTCTTCGCCAACAAATACCCCATATCTGTAAGTGTGCTCACTTGTTGCAAAACCATAAACCGCACCCATTCCTTCTTTTACAGCCTTGATAGTTGCACTAAGCTGAGCTGATTCACCTACTGCAATATCCAAAGGCTTGTGATAAGCTGTCTTAGATAAGATGGAAGTGTCATAAATTATTTCATCTTCTGGCACATCGACAAACTCAAACTCATCAGAGAGTGAGATTCCTATTTTATAACCTTCTAATTCAATTGGCACTTCAGCTACAAAGTTTACAATAACTTCGGCAGTTTCACCTACTTCGGGTAGATTGGTAAGTGTTACATCAAATTCACCAAAATACATTGAAGGCTCGCTGTTAGCATTTACTTGAGGGTAGTCTTTAGAAGACAATGGGAAATCATAGTTGATTTGTACTGTTTCTTCAAAAGTTTCAATAACTTGCCAGTTCATTTTCTCTGAGAGATAGTTTCTTTGCTCAAGTCTGTCTATGGAATCGACACTAACGCATACTGACGAGTTGTCATGTTTCATTGCAAGCTCCAATCCTTCGTTACATTGAACCGCAAATGGCAATACTCCGTTTGCAATCTGTTGTTTTGGTGAAACGAATCTGTCTGGATTGTATTGTAGATGTGTTGGAATAACGTATTTTATTTCTTCAACCTCATCTAAGCTTATTCTAGCTTTTTTTTGCATCGGGGAAGATTTTATGAAGCCGTAATAGTCTAGTTTTTCTAGTTCGTACAGTTTATCAATCGGTGCAAGAATTGTTACCCATCTTAACGAAGATACTGCATTTAGTTTTTCTTGCATTTCTTGTGGGTACAGACTTATCTTTGCCAGTTCCTCATCAGGTGGAAACGAATCCAATACCGTAACAAAGTCTGGATAGTCCAACAATACAGGATCACTAGTGTTAAAAATCAATCCAAACTTCATGTAGAGATTGCCAATCTCATCTGGACTCATTGTTTGTCCAAGATATTTTTTGAGAAAGTAAACATCTCTTTGAGTATATGGGTCGATTTGACTCTCATAATCAATCATTGGTTTTGTTGTGTCAATTCCAAATGATTGAGCTTTTGCCTTCATTTCAGGTCTGTAATCTCTTGTTCCTGGATCAAAAAATTGTCTTTCGTATTGGTTCAAATCCATTACAAGAATTTCAAAAACTTTTTCTGCTTTTTCATCATACAGTTCATAGGCAATTCCTGATCTTGCAGGTAAATAGACAGGTTTTTCATTTCTAATACTTTTTTCGCCCCATGAAATTTTCTTTTCTTTTTGAGGATTTGTAGTATTGTTGTTAGGATCTTCAACTTGTGCAAATCCAAACGGAGCATCTTTAATGAATAAAAAAGGAACAGGATAAATCAAAGATGTTTTTTCATTGATTTTTCCAATGGCTTCTATGTCAAGATTGATTTTAAGATTGTTTGAATTTTGATTCTCTAACATTGTTTTAATTCGTGGTGTCGGGTCTGCTGCAAATGCCCCCAAGTCTTTAGTGCCAAAATATTCAGCACATTGCCAAAGATTAGGCTCTCTACATTCTTTTTTTGGCTCAAGAATTATTGTGCCTTTGCCGTCTGATGCCACATACATATTACGAGCTAGCAGTTCGCCATGTTGCCAAAATTCTAATCTGTAGAAAACATCTTCTAAGATGGGTTTCTCATCTTCAAAAAATTCAACAATCAGGCTAGAATTTTTTATCTCTGCTGTGACAGAATAATCAGGTTGTTTGTAACCCTCCTCAATGCTAATTTCTAATTCTTCTAATTTTTCACGTTCAACATCTAATTTTTCTAATTGCATAATATACAAATCACGAATGATTTCTGTTTGATTAATGATGGTAGGGATTTGTTCTTTGATTTCATGATTGTTTTTAATGTCTTGTAGTTGTTCTACGATGTTTGTGATTTTTTTGTTGTGATCAAATTGGCTTGTGTCTTCTAATTCATCTATGATGTTATCAAAGTCTTTCTCTACATTTACAAAGCGAGCACCTTTATCAATATCTTCTAAAATATCGTTCATTTCATCAATTGCTTCATCCGTATGAGAAACAAATAACGCATAAAATACAATTTTATCATTTAGTTGTGAGTCTATTTCCTCAAATCCGTTGATATTTGAGACACTTGAACTGCTCCCAAGTCCTAATGGAATACTTTTTTTTGTCTGCACTTTTTGATTCTCATAATCTGTAGTGACAACTATATTGTAAACTCCGTTTGGAGCTGACTTGAAATCAAACGGATATTCGTATCTGCTGTTATTATCAAGCGTTCCAGTAAAATTTTCAATCAATTCATCATAGTGATAAATCTCTAATTCAAATTCAGAGTTTGCAAGTCCAGTAAGAATAATGTGATTAGGGGTCATATACCTTGATGGCATTGTTGCATCTCCAAATGGAACAGACCCCAAAAGCATAACCAAGCCTAGCGAGATTCCTAGTAGTTTTTTCATAGTCATTGAATATGCTAATTTTGAATCAGTATTAAACGATTTAGAATAATTTGGCATTGCTTTCACAAAGAGCCTCTAAAATCGATGTAGATAAAGGTGATCGTTTTGACGAAGATCATACTATCATATAAAATTAACACATAATTTTACAAAAAGAATATTTCGATACAATTTTCGTGTACTCATCTTTTTTCAAGTCAGAATGATTATGCTTGCAGTTTTAGATTTCGTATTTTACCACTACCTTGACAAAATAGGCGTTATCTGTTGGTTCGATTGTAATCTGTGGATTCTTGTAATGTTTTTTTACCTTCTGCGTTTCCTTGTCCAACTCGCTTCTTATACAGTCAAGGTGAATTGTCTTGTACTGTTTTTTGAGTAACAGTTTTGAAAGTAATTCCCACATCGGTTTTTGTTTTAAGATTGAGAAGTATCGATTTAAATTCAAATCCAATGAGGATCATGGATATACCACAGTTTTTCATCTTTCTTATTTGATGTTAAAATTTTTCCCCGATATTGAAGAAATAACCTCTATCTTTGCAAAAGGGATTGAGAGCAAATAATTCAAATTATGAATGGATAACGATCATTTTCAAATGTGAATACAACTACAATATCTGGCTCAGATGAGCTATCATCCATATCAACAGACGGAATTGTAAAATCATAATATCCTGTTGATGTTGTGTATTCACAATCAACACCACTAAACGCCTGTCAAAATGAATGTCAAAGGCAAAAAGTTAGTCATTGAAAAGGAGTAATCTAAACTCCTCTGACAATTCCCATCAAAGCACGTATCAACAATATTTCATAAACTACAACAATAGGAGCAATGAATATTGATGGAATTAAAAATAATTCCAAGACTCTAAAGATGTAGGTACCTGATAAGATTAGAAACAAATCCCATCCAATAGTAGCTGCGCCAACAAATGTATCAAGTAACGTTGTTGATTTATCAACATTAAGAGCTGCCTGAGTGTGAGTGTTGATTTCTCCTGTATTGATGTAATCAATAATAGGACTGCGTAATTCCTCACCCTCCCAATTCTTCATGGTAACACCAAACATATCGCCATATTGGAATTGCACAGCTAAGAACATGAAGGACATAAAGTAAAAGAAAATCATTATGATTATTGCTTTCTCTCTATCTCTAATTTCCCCATTCAATCTCTCCATCTTATTGTTATTCATGTCTCCTTGCAAG
>JAEFCZ010000055.1 GCA_016125975.1 Candidatus Nitrosopumilus sp. | reverse complement strand
AATGGAATTCTAACTGAAGTATTCCAAATTGCTTTTGTTGGAATTGTTATTGCAATTATGGTGTTGATCAATAGAAAAATACGATAAGATCTGATTATTTTTTCTCCAAAAAGATGGAAATAGAATGGTATTAATTTGCAATTACTGTATAATGATAAATGCCATTTCGTCAAGTGGCAGTTGCAATAATCACTCCTACTCATACCAAGCAATCCTTTGAACTAGGTCTTGAAATGGCTAAGAAATTTGATTCAGAGTTAACTGTGATAGAATGCATGTATAAAACTCCGCCAAAGTTTTATTTTTTTTGAGACAAAGTCAGATAAGAAAACAACCCAAAAACAGATTACAAAACTTAAAGCAGAATTAGAAAACTGGAAAAAAATTGCTCAAAAACAAGGGGTTCCAATTAAGACAAAGTTGTCATTGACTGATAATATTTCACATTGGGTAGTTGATTATGTCAAAGAACATGAGATTGATTTGTTAATTGTGGATTATCCAAAGCTGTCTATGGAGGAAATAACTCTCTTTGATGACATCATAAATGTAATTCATCATAAATCTCATTGCCATCTTTTAACAACAAAGCCTCTCATAATTGTGCAAAATAATAGAAAAATAACTGGCAAACCAATTAAATTCTATGACGTCTTTGATCAATTATGACATCTGATCACTCAAAAACTGATTCTACAGATGAACTTTCAGTATGTGAGACTATGAAAGAAGATGTCTCTGAGGTATTTAGAAAAATGGAATCCCATGCCTCTCTTGCTTTTCAAACTTATTCTAATCTCTATACCCAGTATCTTCATGTATTGGATGATGTTTTTGGAACTGGTTTTATTTCAGAAAAGAAATTTTTTGATAAATTAAACATTGATCCTCAAATCACTGATCAGATGAAAAAAAATTCTGAATTTCTTAAAAAAATCTATCTTCAAAATATCGACATGTCATCAATGCTATTAGAAAAATATGGAAAAATCAGACTTGACACATTGAAAATGTATGATAATTATGTCCATGATATGATGACTGTGTATTCAAACACACTATCTCAATTCAAGAAATCAGATTGATTTATTGAGACTGTATGTTGTCAAAGTTGTTTTTATTTTATAATATTCAGACTAGTTATTAATATGAAATTTTTATTCAATAATGTTCAAAAATCCGGTAATATTTGGACAATATTTTATCACTAATTAGCCGTTGTGAGATGTTGAATTATTTTTACAGATTTTCTTAGTGTGAAACTTTGCAGATTCAAACCTTTGTTGTTTCATAGTAGTTTGATAATGAATCTCAACTTGTTCCCAAAAATGGTTCAAGTCTCTATGAATTCAATAAAAAAGATGAAAACTAATTCTCATTGATGACATAAAGTAGAACACTTTATCAGCATCTTCTCTAGAGACAAGTGAAATGAAAATTATTTTCTTTGCTCTTTTAGGATTGTCCTTACTACTGATTGCACCAATATCTACATCCCCAGTATTTGCAGAAAAAACAACTTCAATCCAAAAGACCGTAGACGTCGATAAATCCTCTCTAATCAATTCCATTTCTCATCTGGATAAATACTCTCAAATTTTACCTGACCATATTCAGTCCTCAAAATTAATTGATGACGATATTGGAAATATGAAAATTGGATTGGATTGGATCTCAATTGATACTGACATCAAATTTATCGAATCTCATGACCATGTTGTGCTGGAAGTAATTTCTGGAGATTTTCAAGGAACTGTACTCCGCATAACGATGATTGAAAAATCCTTGTCGGACAATATTGCAACAGATGTCTCTGCTGATCTTTCTCTTCAGAGAAGCTGGCACATGGGATTGCTGACATCATTTGTATCTGATGATGATATTGAATCAATGCTGCATACTAGCTTGGATGAATTAGTAAAATATTCAAAAAATCCCCCTTCATATGAAAATATAATTGAAGAAAAACAGCAATTTTGTATATTTGGATTGTGTTTTTAGAATAAAATGAAAACCGAATACAAAATTATTGCAACAATGGCAATTCTGGTATCGTCTGTATTGCTTTTGATTTATCAAAATCCTGATGAGATTCCAAAGGTAACATCATTTGAAAAAGATTCAGAGGAGATAGTTACACTAAATCAAATATCTAAAAATTATCATCTAGCAAATGACGAACAAAGATTTGAGGATTCTAAAAAACAGATGCAGGAAAAAATAAAAGAGATTTCTTTAGACTACATGGGATTGAAAATCACACATGTAGAATTAATTGAAGGGTATTATCCATTTCAAAACAACACTTATTGGGCTGAGTGATTTGATTTAGAACCATCATCTGATGTGATTTTGAGGCAATAATACCACTACACATGCAGATACTCACTCAAACAGAAAATTTTGAGAGATTTACAAAAAAATACTCTACATATGATCTTGAATTATCTATTCAGGATGAGCGAAGCCAACAATCCAATATTCACTATGGATTGTTTGCAACAAACAGCAAGAATCAAAGTGCATCAACATACTTTCATCTAAGTTCCTGTACAAATGAAATAACTGACACAGAAACATTGTTTTTACACTGCTATGACGGTGATACTGACAATAGATTTCGAACTCGCAACTATGATGATATTGTATCAAGTTATTCTAACGGGGATTTCTGTAAAATTGTACTGGATCCGTAGCGTCAGTCAGTCTATGATTATTCCCAAGTTTTGCGTGAAAAACAAAGAGAATTACAAGAAGAGTTAATGATAGATGACATGGATTACGAATCACATGTGAATTTCTTTGCAGAGATGAACAAACTAGGAGAACAGCAAAACATTGTTGGGAAAATAGTTCACGGCAAATTTGATGAACCGGACACACAAGACATGATAGAGCAGTATGAAAAACAGTATGGCAGTCTGCCGGATAAATTGCTTGAACTAATGGGTGAATCCCCCTGAAGTTGAATCAAATCATGTAAAAACTTAGACAATATTTTCTGACTAATCTTTGGGCTTTGAACGATATCTTCTAAAGTCTTCTTAGAACCAATATTGTCTATATTAAGCGATATCTGAAATTGTCTCTGTCTAGAAAATAGAACAATATCTTAGTATTCTTTATGAGGATCTTGTATAGAATTTAGATTTATGAGACTAATTTGGGGTATAATTCCATTAATTTTATTTGGAATTGTAGGGTTCTCTACTACTGATGCCAGATATCTAGGTGAATGTCCAAACTATATGAGTACACGTATTACCAATTCTGATGGCTGGAGTATAGACAGTATCAAGCTGGCCAAGAATTGTTCATATCTCATAATATAGAACGGTTTTATGAAGAACAATATTGTATGTACTCTCAAATATCTAAAAATGACACAATCTATTGTTCAGACGATTCTGAAATTATGATGAATCATACATCATTTGATACATATTATTCTGATAATGTTCATGAATTCTTATACATTGTAGAGATAAGTGGGGATAATCTAGTTGATAAACTGATTATCGAAAAGTATTCTGCTGGATTTGATGAATTTGTTGATGTGAATATTCCTTGACTCCTCCTACAGAAGGTGATTATTTTATTGATGTAACTGTGATTAAGAGTATTGAGGAACCTGTACATCTGTTAAGTGGCTCTATAGAATTATTTGATGTGCAGCCTGAAATTTGTTGGGGTTGTAATGAATATCTTCTAGTCAAAGTAGTATATTCTCTTAAACAACAGTTAGAAGATGGAATTTTATCTGAAAACGTTCAGTGCTATTCGAATCAAATATTGGTTTTCAAAAATGATGGTTCTCCTGCATGTGTGTATTGGGAGTCTGCTACAAAACTGCTTCAAAGAGATTGGGCAACAAATTACCGTATCGATTGATGTGTTCTTTCATTTATTGTAAAAATTCTACATTAATACAAAATATCATCGATCATAATTCTGCGAATAAACTTTTTTAATTCTTCTTATATGCGATCTAATTTATTTTTCATATTTCAAGTATCTATGAATTTCTATGATATTCATAACTT
>JAEFCZ010000094.1 GCA_016125975.1 Candidatus Nitrosopumilus sp. | reverse complement strand
TGGCAGTTAGGACAGACAATTTTGGGAGGCACGTATAGTGTAGTATATGATCAAAGAAAAATATTATTAAAAATAGAAAATAAAAGACACAAAACGTCCTTTAAAATTTATCAAGTATATGCAGATATCTTAGTATCACAATTCATAGTTATGGAAGATTTAGGTATTGTGTCAACACATCGTTTTGATAAATTCTTGGTGTTGGGATTTAGTGAAAAATGGTTGGGAGTTTTCGAAGATCCTCCCAAATTCAAGATCACAATAGAAGATGATGGGAAACTTCATCTAATTAGTACAAAATCAGTATACAAAAAATGAATATCATCAATTATTATCTGGTTTTTAGCAGATAACCAAGATTTTTCATAAATTTCTTATCTATTCCAATCAAGGTTTACAGTCACATTTGTTTCATATAAACAAGAAAATCAGGCGTGGTTCTATTCCACCCATATCTTCACAAGTAATCGTTTTATTTTGATTAAAAATTGCTTCACAATTATGAAATTGATAATTCCATCTCCACCAAGAGTCTCACACCTCTCAATAAAAGATTGAATACCCCATCCTCTCTCAATTAATTTCTCAGCAGTTGTTGGTTTGACACATGCAATACGATCTAAATTATTTTTGGGAAAATTGAAACATGATCATCATTTGCACATTTTTGCATATTTATTGGAAGATCATGATCAGAAGATTGTCTTAATGGAGATTCAATCATTCTATAATGCCAAAAATCAGGATCATATACAAAATAATGTGCAACACATTCATCTTTGAATTCCCAATCCACTCCCATGAAACCTCTCACAAGTATATCATCATTAGGCAATGTAGGAACAATTTCAATTAAACTATGGGCGTTGCAATTATCAAAAGTTTTGACAGAATATGGAGTCATGTAATATGATGAAGTATGATTGTTAAATCTTAGATAAAATAATCCCCTGTCTCCCACTTCAAATGGATATAGAGTTATGTGTTTTTGAGCAGAAATTAACCCAACATTTTGATTTCCTTTAAAAAATTCGGTTACTTGAATATTGTAATTTGAAAAATCATCATTCATTTCTGAAACATTTGTTTTGATTTCGATAACAGTCCCATCAAGTATAATATCAACATAATTCCATATTTCTAACGGAACAGGGTGATTAAACGTTGGTTTTACTTGGGTTGAATTTTCATCTGCAAAAACTTCTTCCACCACAGCAATAGAACCGAATAGTAACAATCCAACGGCTAACCCAAATATAGTAAACACTCTCACAATATACCTTGAAATTATAATTTGTGCTTCGTATTTCGCATTATTGATAATAACTATTTGATTATCTTCTATAATTTATGATAATGAACAGTCTTGCGTAATCCATAGTAAGATTATGAATTGAATCTTTTTTAGACTTTCATGCTATTTACAATTCCCATTTCCTCTAAAGAAAAACAGTAGTATGTTCATTTGTTAGACTCGGAATCAAAATCTACTAATTGTCTAGGTTCAGGAATTGTATATCCTGTAGTCTTTTCAAATTGATCTAGATCGTTTAGTACAATCTCTAAAAGGCCGTTGATAAATTTCTGAAGATATTCTTCTACGGTAGAACAGTTGTGTTTTTTCAGCATTTCTTTTGTTACACGGTTGTTTTTGTTTTCTAAGACATCTTCATAAAATCTACCAACCTGAAACAAAAATTTTTCTGTAATTTCTACTAATTCTTGAACAAGATTTTGAAGTTCTGTAGCATAAAGATACGATTGATCATATAGGAAATGAGAAGTTGAGTTATTTGTAGTTAATTCACATAGTGTAATTGCCTCATAAATAAGACCTTGAGAAAGCTGTTCCCTTGCTTTCATATAGTTACTTTTAATGACACCAAATTCATTAACCATTAAACGGAATAAGGCTCGATTTTTTCGTCTTTGAATGACAAGTGATTTTACTTCATCAGCTTCTGTTGGTTGATTTCCATCAGGTAATCTTTTGTAAAAAATATAGTCGTATTGATGAGGAGCATTTCCAGATGGAAACACTTGAAGAATCACAATGATATTTCCATTGGGTAATGGAATGTTATTTTTTTTAAATTGTAAATTTTCTGAAGGAATATGAGGTTTAATGTTATTAACATGATCAAGAATTTGCCGTTTTATCTGATCAGTGTTTTCTAATCCTACCATTCTTTCATGATAGTTTTGTTTTTTATTACTATCAATTCCAAAAATTATGTATCCACCAGCGGTATTAGCAAATGCACAAACAGTTTTTCCAATGCGATCTCCTTCTGGGTTGACAGTTTTTTTAAATTCAAGAGTTTGACTTTCATCATATCCTTCATGTAGTAAATCAGTAATTGTGCCAATAGTCCATTCATCAACATGTTGTGGAATTGTAACCATAGTTTTCTCATCAAACCAGATTAAATATTTGTGATCATAAAATTGCGATCTAACATATAATGTATATAAAATATTCAAAACATGAATGAAGAGTGTAGAAACCTCTGAGAAAAATCATGAACATTATCAAAGCTTGAATATCCTGAAATTGCGTAATCACTGTACAGATTACGAATTATCAAAGTGTTAAAAGTCTGAAACAGGCAACAAAATCATGAATACAGCACCAGTGTGGCACCATAGACAGATGTGTTCAGATTGCAAACGAGTAAGATGCATGAGGGGTTGCAATTGTGATTGCCATTGGAATCCCTAAACAATGATATGGCAGAATAAGATAATTTCAGTTATCTCTGTTTGAGTTGCTAGACAGAAATATAACATCCACTATATCATCAGTAGCCCTTTTGGATATTGTGTCAGGATCAGCTTTGTGATAATTCTTCAGATGTGCCTTTCTGGAAAGAATTCAACCATCTAAAAACTGAAGAATTTGCTTGTAAATCAAGACATTTTCTACTGAATCACATACGCCAATTTCCATCTACAATTGAAGAAAAGAAAATAATTGAAAAAGAATTTGATCTTGCAACTCTATGGCAAAACATTTGTTGGAAATTATTCAAATTTTATGATAAGAAAGATAAGAAAGAGTTCAGGGTGAAAATAGATAAAGATACAAAAAACAAGCTATGTAGATTCAAATCTACAAGAGTTGAAATTACACATTATTTACCATAAACATCCACGAGATTCTTAATTTTAAAAAATTAGTTTAGTTTACAATTTTTTTTTGCATACTTCATACAATTGTTTCATATGTTGTATTAAAATTCCCCTACCTTTATCTCATCTATTGCATCTTGAATATTCTCTAATGCGTTTAGAGTATAATCTAAAGGGTTTGTCATGTGTGTAGTTTTGAATCTGAAGATATATTGCTAACTAATTTTTTCTTTCTATTTTTTAAAAAAATAATTTTGCAAAATATTTAATACCAAGACAACTTTTTTCGACATTCATGGCTGGAAAAAAAGTTATCAAAAAGACTGTTAAAAAAACTAAAACAAAAAAGAAAACAGATACTTCACAATCTAAGAGTAATATTCTGTTTTTAAACTAGGATATAGTCTGATGGTATGTTCAAGTTAGTGGTCCCACCATTTTCGATAACATAATGCAACACAAATTATGCAAAATGTTATACTCCCTTTTTAGGTAAAACAAGGATTATCTCGAATCTGTTGAGAAGTAAAGGAAAGATCACTTTCAAAAAATGCAGAACCAAACGAAGTGCATCTATACATAAAAGTAAGATTTTCTCCTTCAAAATTGCCAACTGCTAAAAACGCCATCTTTTGATCTTGCACCATTTCAAAAACTATTGCAGGCTGTTGATCTAAAGCTGTGACATATCGGACTTTGCTTTCTGGGTACAATTCGTTAAAAGTTTTAACAATATCAGTCTGCTGAGCTGTTTCTAAAAGATGTTGATCAGAATAAAACAGATGTAAAAAAGGATTTATCCCCATTGTAGATAAAAGTCCCAAAACAGCAATTACTACAAATGCAATTAAAATGATAGTCTGCTGTCTTTTGTTCATAATGAATCACGAGTATTTTATCTATAAAAATTATCTTTAAAAAAAGAAAAAAAGGTTATGGAGCTATGATAGAGAGTTCTTGTTTATACTCTACTCCGTTATCATAGAACGCAT
>JAEFCZ010000081.1 GCA_016125975.1 Candidatus Nitrosopumilus sp. | reverse complement strand
AATCCTCCATCTTTTCTCTTCTCTTCAATGCTTTGCATCTCAGATAGTAATGTGGCATCTGCATCATGCCATATTCCCTGGATGTTGATTACGGTCTCAACTATTCCCCCACAAGGTAACAGCACCCTAAAACAGGCACTGTTCATTCTTGGGTAGATTTCACCAATCTGTCTAGACTGTTCATTTAGGGACATTTGGTGTTAAGTTAGGGTGATTTGCTTAGATCAAGCGATTTCCAATCAGATAAATCATTTTCATCATATCCATATTCTTCATTATCATTATACAGCCATTCTCCTTTTTCAAAAATTGCTATACCACCAAAAAGATTCTTGGAATTATTATTTCTGAGGTACTTGGATAATGCTTCTGCTTTGGGTTTAGCAATTTTTGCGGTAAATCCTGCTTTTGGATCAAACAGACCAATTCTCCCATCATTCATACGAATAATAAAATCCACATAGAATGCATGTGGTTCATCATCTATCGGATCAATGTATTTTATTGCAAAATATTTCTTATCACTAACCTCATTTTTGAACCACCATTTAACATTAGTATCATCATCTAACAAATCCATAAATCTAATTTCATTTTGAATATCTGTCTTGATATATGCAGGAGACATTATGCATTTCTTGTAACCTTTTTCTTTGTAGATTTTTGTATATTCAGTATTTTCAGGCACATTCCAATGTTCTATTTTTTCAATCTCTTTTTCGATCTTCTCTACAACATCCCTTCTGAATTGTGTTTTTGCATCATTGATCACCTTAACAAAATAATCTCTATTGTTTGGAGAAATAGTAATTGTTGCCATATCCAACAGATCAGTTATTTTGGTATTTTCTTGAAAAAATTGGTATATGGAACGTTTGATAACGCCGTGAGAATGAACAGGGGCAAAAGATTCTGACATTTCCATAGCAAACGCATCAAATCGATTTTGTATATCCATCGGACTTAATTTTGTAGATAATAACTCTCCCTGAAGGTTTTGTGCCATGTCAAGATGGGTAATTTCTGCATCTGTAATTATCTGATTTTTGAGTTCAGGAATATCTAATGATATTTTATCTATTACGTGATGTTTGTTGGCAATAATAGAAAAAATTTTATGAAATTCGGTATTAAGACGTGTTTTTTCATGTTTTCGTTTTATGTATACTGATTTTAAATCAATATCATCATTAAGTTCATTTCTTCGTGTAGATTCATAGACAGTAATGTAATCTTTTGTTACATCCTCAGCAATGTGTACTTCCTCAATATTTGTATAGACATATGCGTGATTCAATTCATCATTTTCATAATGTTTTACTTCTGGCATTCTGATAATTCGACCTATTGTCTGGATTGAAAATTCAAATTTTTTCCATTCTCTAAACAATACGAGAATTGACGAACGTGGACAATCCCATCCAACGGTGATGGCTTGCTTAAAAATTAAAACTTCAACTTCATTTGTATTTTTTTCAATATTTTCCAGATTGACTTTATTATCTTTGTCTGAAAGATAAATTGCTAGTTTCCCATTATCGGTGTTTATCCCAAATCGGGAATCTAATAATTTGAGTACTTGATCTTTTTTATCAAGCATTCCTTTACGTGAATCAGGTAATTGGATTAGGACAAGAGGATTCACATTTGCATTTTCTTGTTCATAGATGTTCTTTAACTGATGTCTTTTTTCCAATGCTGTTTTTATAATTAATTCGTCTGTGGTACTATTTGCAGTATTACTTAATTTAGAATTCAGTTTAATGGATTTTTTGATCATTGCCTCTTTTTTTACTTCTTCAAGATCAATGCTTACTACATAATCAGAATTAGAGATTTTAGGTGTTGCAGATACTTCTATTGTGATCTTAGGGTAGATTTTTTGAATAACCTCTTGGGATTTATCCGAACTTGCAGTATGATGACTCTCATCTATGATTAAGATAATTTCACGACCTTCATCCTTGGTATTTTTTATAATGTTGGATAGATTGTTCTCATTTTCACCCTCTCGGATGTAGATGTTCTTTTCTTGATTGATACTTTGCCAGTTAAAAAATAATATTTCCTTGTCTTGGATTTGTTTATCTTGTAAATCTTCAAAATAGGAACAAATAACGGATTGTGAATATTCATAATATTCTTCTAATTTCTCTTTACTTTGATCATGTAATTTATGGACTGTAATCCAAATAAATGCAAGTTCTTTTCCATCTACTCTATTTTCCACTAGTCTTTTGATGGTTTCAGCCATCATGATGGTTTTACCCGAACCAGTAGGAGATTTAAAAACACAAATTTTGTTCGATGTTAGATTAAGATATTCATCTACTTTTTCTTTTAAATTATGGATGTATTTTTCTTGATAGTTTCTCAGTTTGTACATATGCAAATATCCTCTGGTATACATTTAAGATGGCTGATGGTATTGGCTTTAAGTTTACCAGTTGATCGACATCAGAAAAATCATCTTCATCTACATAATTACTTAATGAAAAAACATAGGTGTTGATTTTTTGGTTTAGTTTTCTTACTTCTTGTTTAAATGGTTCAATTCCATCAAAATAATAGATTATTCCAAGATATTGACCATTATTGTTTTTGAAGATTTTGAATTGTTTTCCTTCAATAACTTTCTCAAAACAATATTCTTTCAAACATAACATTTCTGTAGATTTTTCTACCATGTTTTTCTTATTTTGATCAGTTGGTTCTGATTTGACAAAATCTGTTTTGAAATATCTTAAATTTCCATCCAAAGGTTCAATTTTTATCTTTTTTGAACTTACATAACCCCCAATCACTTTTTTCAATCTAGGATAACATACATCTGTACAAATATTGCCTTCATTATTTGTACATAGAATGAATCTTCTGTTTCCTTTATCTTCTTGATTCAATGCTAATACTGCATGACCTGTAGTGCCTGAACCTGCCATAAAATCCAAGACAACTGCATCTTTATTCATACAAAGCCTTAGCAGTTGTTTTATCAATCTAGTTGGTTTTGGTGTTGAAAACAAATTTTCTGATTGTTCAAAAAATGTTTTTAATTCCTTTTTACCTTCATCTGAATGCCCTGCTTCTTCATGTAAAAATATACTAGACGGTTTTTTCCCTTGTTGTACTTCACTTAAAAATTGTTTAATTCTAGGAAAGGCGGTACCATTTTTTCCAAACCATAATCTATTGTCTAAAAGTAAGTTTTTCATGTTTTCTTCACTGTATGCCCAATGCTTTCCGTCTGGAGAATCAAATTTATCTCCCTTGGGGCCAGTTATGATATAATGTCCCTTTTTTCTTTCTTCACTGGCTACTAAATCTCCTGAAGCCCAAGGGCCACGTGGATCATTATCAGGATTTTTGTAATATTTATTCATCTTTTCAGTTCGTGGCAATAAGTTAAAATCAACAAAATCAATATTTTTTGTGTAAGCCAATACGTATTCATGATCCACTGAAATTCTTTTAGACTGATTTTTTGGACTGTATACTTTTTGCCAAATAATTGTTGCAATATAATTAATCTCACCAAAAACTTCATCACATAGTAATTTCAACTGGGCATATTCGTTATCGTCTATAGTAGTAAAAAATATTCCATCTTTTTTCAATAGATTTTTTGCCAGTTTCAAACGTTTGGACATAAATGAAAGCCATTTACTGTGACGATAAACATCCTCTTTATCTACAAATCTATCATTGTAAATAAAATCATTATTGCCTGTATTGTAAGGTGGGTCAATGTAAATGACATCTATTTTCCTACTATGTGTATAATTCAGAACAGATAATGTATGATAGTTATCTCCTTCAATCAAAATATGATCCTGTGTATTTTTGTTTCCTGTTCGTTTAGAAAGAATTTCTTTTAAAATAGGTAATTTTTTTTGTACTTCTTCTTCAAAAAATTCTTTAGTTCTATCTTCATCCCAAATCAATCCATATTTTTTTCTCTTTTCTAATTTTCTGATTTCTTTTACCAACTCAGTTTTTGACCAACTCTCATAGTCTATTTTCCTTGGTTTTCCATTAATTGCCATTACTTACCTCTCTTTTTCTGTCTTGGTTTATTCCAGTACGGACTCTTACACTTTGGACAAATAGTTGGTTCTCCTTCTGTAGTTTCTCTAGACACCCAAGAGTGTTCGCACCTTTCACAAACCCACGCCCAAACTTGTTTTCTTCCCATCTTATATCTGTATTATAGGAATAATGTAATAAACATATTATAATGAACATAGTTCTTTATACAATGTTTATATGATCTATACACTATACCTAATAGGTAAGCAAATGAATTTAGAAACAAGAAATCAAAAAGCAACACAAATTTTCTCAGAGGCAAACAAGATTAGAAAAATTTCAAAGAATCATTATGCTGTGGAATCTCAAAGCTCAGACAAATCATACAGCGTTAGAAAATTACCAAAGATTGAACAATGTATAGAATTTCATCATCTAACACTTATGATTATTGTACCGATATTATCAGGTCTTTTTTGGATTCCATTAACATTGAAAGAAGTAGATAAACAAAGTCCTAGAAATGTTTCGAAATTTTAGTTATTCTTTGGTTTTTTAGTTAACAAACTATGCAAGTTCAACATGATGTAAAAAAAGAATATTGCAAACAATGTCATATGGATTGCCCCCCATGACATATTTTCTAATTCAATAGAATAAACTGTAGTGTCTGTGATAACTTCTGATGAATTTGTACTTGTAATTGTGGATACTTCATCAAGCATTACTATCTGAGGCGACATTACTACCAAGGCCAATGAAAACACGGCCGCCGGAGCTACTACCATTACTCTAGTCGATGCCTTGTCTAGTGCAAGTGGAGCTGATCCCATTGAGCTAGAAATTATAAAAAAGAATGTGCCATAAGTAGGAATTGCCAAAACAAGAAATTCAATGATTGAAATCTCTGACACGATTATAACTTTTAACGTGTAGTTAATAAGTATGCCCGGTAAATTGAAAAATTAAGAATAGTTTTAAAAAACTTGACATTAAATTATAATGGATGGAAGATTCTGAATCTAATCCAAAATCATCTACGACTCCTGAATCAACAATTAATGAAAAAGAAAAATTTATTGAAACACATGAAAAACTGACAACCGCAAAAAATCTAGCCAGTTCTTATGAGCAAAGAATACAAGCCTATCAAACAGAACTCGCTAGACCTGTCGATAAATCCAATCCTAGATGGAAAACGAGACAGACGGATACACGATCAAGACTGACATATACAAGAAAAAAACTTGCCGCAGCTCAAAAAAATCTATCAAACATACGAATATCTCTAAGTAAGGATTTTGATAGAAGAACTGCTGCAAGAAATGAAGTAGAATCTGCAGCTAGAACCGGAGATCATGATGAAGTCAAAAGAGCATTATGGAATAACATTCGCTCCCCAATCGCAAGGGAACTTTTTTCTGAATATTCTCCTGACTCTGGAAGAATTGTAAATGAGTATGGTAAAATTAGAAAATCAAAATATCGAGATACCAGTGTGAGAATTAAAAGATTAAAAAATGAGTTTCTAGAATTAATGTCACCAAGAGATTTTGAGGCAAAGGTAAGACGTGATCGTAAACGACTTACACTTTCTCAAAAAAATAGTGCTGGATTAAGATCATCTGGCAATGCAAAAATCCAATCTGGCAAAAGTAATTTTGATAAGGGGTTCACTAGTGAATCCAAATCCTTAGGGTATAAAACAACCGGCTCGGCTGAAACAAAAAGACAAAAAGATGCAATAGAAATTGTATCAACAAATACTCCTCCTGTTAAATCAAAAAATACCGGAACTGGTACAACAAATGATCCTACTGTTAAATCAAAAAATACCGGAACTGGTACAACAAATGATCCTCCTGTTAAATCAAAAAATACCGGAACTGGTACAACAAATGATCCTTACAAAGCAACTCAACCCAATATGGAACTAGTATCCCCATTGATTGAATCTCAAAAAGCAAAAGATAAAGTAAAAACTTTCGATAATGTAATTCCAAATTTTAAAACAATTCCAACTGGATCCTATGTTGGAATTTCAAAAGATGGCCAACCTGTAGAGGGAGCAGTTAAACCTGAATATTATGTTGTAATTGATTCTAAGGGCAAAGAAAGAAAATTCAAGACAGAAAAATCTGCTGAAAAATTCATTGAAAGAACTTCAAAAGAAGAGACTGTAATTACTCCGTTAGGACTAACATCATTTGTAAAAGAGAATCAACCAACCGCCAAGATACTTGATACTAAAAAACATGATAATATTGGAGATGCTTTAATTTCTGATCTTTCAAATGCAATTAGATATGCTGATGCCGTTGATTCAGGCGAAGTTGATAAATCAAAACTCAATCTGGCCGAGCAAGCTCTGTACTATTCATCTTCTGCATTAAAACCAATCACTGATTTAGCTTACGCTGCTGATGAGGTAATTCGTGGAACTGATCACAAAGTCCAACCATCCATCTCTAGTACATTAATTGATGCTGGCATTGATGTAGGTTCTAAGATTATTGAGACAGGTGATTTGACTCCTGAAATAGAAAACAAAGTTGCAGATTATGTAAAAGAGGATCCGCTAAGAACAGTTGTTCAATTACCGGCCGAAGCCGCTCTTTGGATTGCTGGAGGAAAAGCAATACAGGGTGCAGTTAAAGTTGCAAAGGCAGCTTCACCTGTCAAAGTTATAGCTCCTGCAATAGAGGAAAAAGTTGTTTATCGTGGAGTTGCAACGTACAAAGGCAAACCATTGATAGGAATTGCTGAAAATAAAATCCATGTTGGAGCGCCTAAAATTGAAATTCCTGAACTAAGCAAGCCTGCATTACAAAGTAGAAATGGCGGAGAACTTGCTTTAGGCCGTGGCGGTGAACGTGCATTATTTTACTCAGAAGAAACTTTGTCAAAACAAGTTAGCACAGGTTACATCAATCCACTCTCCAAAGAAAGAGCTGATGCTTGGATTAAACTAACTGACACTGTAACAAAATCTAAAGGTGTTACCAATGTTTCAAAATTAGGAGATGCACCGTTTAAAGGACAATCTGCAAAACAAGGACAATATGTTTTAGAATATGCTGAAAAATTAAACAAATCCGGTGATCTTGATACACTCCACGGTTCTATTGCAACTCGAGCTGGAATTGATGATACTCTTAGAGCCGAAGCAGGCAACGTTTTGAGAATGGGAGATATTGATTTTTCATTAAAACTTACAAAGTCTGAATCAAAGAATTTACCCAAGTTAACACCTGGTGAAATTAAAAACAAAATTTCCAAAACTGATAAAGCATTGGAGAGAAAAGCCATATCCAAACAAAAAGAATTTGCAAAAAACTATCCGTTAGAATCTAATGAAAAATTAGTTTTGGATGAATTTGGCAAGAATAAAGGAATTTATTTGATTAGAGAATCCGTGGATGAATCAACAGGCAAAGTTGTAAAACATGATCAAAAAATTGCAGAATTTGTTTTAGAAAAATCAAAAGGCCAAGCCCAACTAGGCAAGAATCCAAAAGATCTTACTCACATCTTAGACAAAAAAATTCCTGATGATAATGTCAAACTCGTGGAGTATGATTTGGAAGCTAGAACTCTGAACTATCAATTCCTCACTCAGGCAAAAACAGGATTGTCATATCAAAAATATTTGCCAACTGCTACTGGCAAAAAAATAAATTTGAAAGGCAAAACCCCTGATGAAGTTTTAGCACTTCAAAAATTAGATACAAAGGCAAAAGCAATGATTCATCCGGCAGAGGGTAGGTCTAAAGATATTGTAAGAGGTTATTGGGAAGCTCGACAAATCTCACTTAATCAATTAAAATCTGGACAATCTAAACTGTCTAAAGAAACAAGAACCGCCGCAGAAAATCTTAAATCCAAATACCCTGAATTAGACTTTTCGAGAATTCCTGATGAGAAAGTTTTGATAAACTTTTCAACTAAATCTACAAAAGAAGCTGGTCCCTCTGGCATATCTAAAATACTTGAAACCACAACTAAAGTTCAATCTGGATCCCAATTACAATTATTGAAAACTAATCCTAAAAATGAACCATTCTCGACTAAACCATCTTCTAAATCTCCAACAAAATCCGCATCTGTATCTCTAACTGGTAAATCAACTAAACTACCATCAACTAAATCCACAAAATCCGCATCAACTAAATCCACAAAATCCTCATCACCTAAATCAACAAAACTACCATCAACATCTGTCAAACTACCATCAACATCTGTCAAACTACCATCAACATCTGTCAAACTACCATCAACATCTGTAAAAACTCCTAGCGTAAGAGGTTCAGGTTCAAGTATTACGATACTCCCATCAAAAAGACGTGGAATATTTCTTACTGATGGTGGGGCAAAAACTCCAAAGAGAAGAAAAGAACGCAACAGTGGAAAAATATTTGAATTCATTGGAAATTCCAGAAGTGATAATGTGTCTGGAATCTTTAATCGTAGAGAAATCACATATGGTAAAAAATCAATTAAAAAAATATTGCATGATGATGAATCCTTTATTAGAAAATCCAATAGAAAATCTCAAGGTAAATCAACCAAGAAATCTAGAAAAAAATCAACCAAGAAGTCTAAATCATTATTAGATATTGAAATTAATTTCTAACCGTGAAGAAATTATCTATGTTGACATTGTGGGCTTTGAGTATAACCCATGCGAACAGTAAATATATAATTTGAGCCTCTACATGTCTGTCTTGAAAATAATCCTTTTTTATGACGCTTTCTTTTTAATTTTTGAAATATCGGATCTGAATCAGAATCCTTATTTTTATTTGGCAAAGTATATTGTTTTAGAATAATTGCATCTATCGTTCTATTGCATTTTTTACATATGATTTTTCTAGTTGGTTTTGTCATGGCTTATACTATATGAAAATTAGGGTGCAATGTTGCATACAAGAGATATGATTCTGCCTCCTTGCCTTTGTGAGAGCAAACAGGTTTTCCGTTTTTTAATGTAATTTTTGCAACCGTATCATTTTTTGAATCCTCTATGACTACGCCATTTTCTGTTACTTTGATAATTGCCAAGTCAGGGAATGTCTTTTTTAGATAATCAATTCTTGCAAGATTTAGTTCTAATGCCCTGGTGCCCCATGTAGTGAAAGTATCTTTTGTATCTGGCCCAATTATTTTGTCATAATCTTTTCTGATTTTCTTATACCGTGTGTCTTTAATTGACATACTGGTATAACCCGACAAGCCCATACCGATCAAACTTAACGTGTCTATAAAAATAATCCTGTAGAATCCTCTGTTTTTGATAAATGCCTCATCTGCTCTTATCCAGTCTCCAACCCTAGGAACTATCTTATCCACATATTCAGATCCTAATTTGGAATAACTAGCTATCCATCTGTAAATTGTTGAATGATTAATCCTGATTCCCATTCTTTTGCACTGTCTTGAGATATCCCTTACACTCATTCCTGAGAAATACATCTCCAAAGCTCCTGTAATGGTACTATCATCAAACTGCCTGTTTTCAAATCCAAAATTATGAAAGAATATTCAAAGAATCTGGTAAAACCCGAAGCCAGACACAGGTATTGGCATATTCACAAAGCAGACAGGGATTTTTTCCCAGAATCAGGGGTCGTATTCAAGATGAAATTCCATGATGAGACATACGAACTAAAGGTAAATCACAAAGATGACATTATGACTGGAAAACTGTACAAGTATAGATTTTTGGAAGTGCATCGAATCATAGTAACCAAGAAAAAAGAAAATCAATACGTGTTGAAAGCACCAGACACCAAATTATATCCCTCGATAAGTTAGCAGAACCCACCAATCTAGAACTCCCGAAGATGTTACAGAACCGTTATTGATCCGTTTTATATGTCATTATATTATACTAATATTGAGTGATTAGAAAAAAACTTCCAATATTTTTCATGGCAGCAATGGTACTATCCGTTGGTGTATCAGGAATAGCACACGCAGAAGAAATTACAGGTAACATTACTGCTGGAACTATTAACATTATCAGTGGTGCAACTGTTGATTATATCGCAGTTGATGATACTACAATCACAGTCAATCTAACATTTGACTCCAGTATAGTTGATGCAAATGAATCAGAGATTGTAGGTGCTCAGATTACAGTTAAGCAAGGTACCGCTACTGATGTTGTCGATACTATTTTGACTACTGGTAGCGGTATTCCTGCAACACTATCTGGTGATGTAGATATTTCTACTTTGGATACTTCTAGTACCTCAGTAGATGCAATCACTGTAGATGTTGTAGGTTATGCAAACGGTGCAGATGATGCCACTCTATATGGTGTATCTTCAACTATCACATCAAGTGTTAACCTACCACCAACCTGTGGATATGACGGATTACCAAATATTGATTATGGTACCGTAGCTAGAGATGCAGCTAGTAATACAATAGACTGGACTCCAACTGCTTCTGCTGCAAAGATTCAGCCAACTGATGTAGAGTTTGCATTTGCCAACTGGCAAAACGCTATAAATACTGAAGTAATTGACAAGCAATACACAACTATCAACGGAACAAGTGGTGATACTACAGATATATCATACACTGGTGTTGAATCAGGTGATGTATGGCAATTTGTCACTACATTGACATTTGATAGTCTTGGTGATTACATCAGAAACATTGGACAACCTCTCACACAAACTGTTACAATCACAACAGAGTGTAACTAGTTTGAAAAATGGCCAACTCTTTTTTTCTTTCTAATAATGTAAAACCCCTAACGCTGTTTAGTATAATTTTACTTGTCCCATTTGGTATAGTACATGCAGACCATTATGGTACAGTAGATACCGATATTGATAATGATGTATACTATGTTGCTGACTCTGATCGTACTATTGATAATCATAGTAGAGATTTTGACTTTGATGGAATTGATTTTGACCCAATATTTGAAGGAGATTGTAAAGTAACAGGTGATATTTCACTAGAGTCAAACACTGAATCTGAATACAAACTTCAAATGTGGATACAGGAACATGACAATACTAGTGAGGAATCTAGTAAATGGTCATGGACAAAAGACAGAGGTGTGTACTCTCCAGATACAAAGTCTTTTAGCATTAATGTGTGTGAAAGTGGCAAAACATTAGATTTTGATGTGGATAATTCTCTTGCCTTTGAGTTTGATTATTGTGTTAATGGTAATTGTAATGGTAATGATAAGCAAGATTGGTTTAATAATTGGGAATTAAAAGTCCAAGAGCCTCGTCACTGCACCTGGACTGACATGCCTGATTCTTTAAACTATGGTACTGTAAATAATGGAGATACGGGCACTGCTACATGGAATCCTTCCAACAACTCTACTACATACAATGCAGATCCTACAGCAGTTGAATTTACCATTGGCAATTGGATAAACTCTACTGGCAGTACAGTAGTTGATGCAGACAACACATCTGTCAATGGAACAAATACGGATAACACTGATACCATAGCATTATCATCAGTTTCTGCAAATCCTACTTTTGCTTTTTCTAGCACTCTTAATTATATCACCATTGGAGATCTTATCCGCAACATTGGAGAGTCATTTAGACAGACTGTAACTGTAACTCCTGTTTGCAGTTAGGAGAAAAAATGATGAACCCGCTAACGTATGCTCTGTTTTTTATTATACCACTAGTAGCTATGATGCCTCTGGCATATGGTGTTGCATCTTATGGCAAGACAACAATTCCAATGGAAATTGACGTTGATACTCCGACTATAATAGACTGGAAGGTACAATCAAAGATTAACGGAATACATGATGTAACTGCAGAGGGCAACGGCATACAATATGCTGCCATACCTGGTACTGCTGATTTGAAGGAAGGCGATAATACATTTAGCTTTACAGTTGAGATACCATCTAGTGCTGAATCCAAAGTGTATACCATAGAGTTGCACATGGTGCAGCAAGAGTTACCTAACACTGGAGGTACTGTGTTTATTGAAGCTGCAAAAAAAAGATATCATATAACCCCTATATTTGCTGATCAGACACCTGTATCTTCAGATGATGGTACAGCAGCAGATGCGGCAGCAGCACAAGCAGCAGCAGAAAAGGCAGCTGCAGAGAAAGCTGCAGCAGAAAAGGCAGCTGCAGAGAAAGCTGCAGCAGA
>JAEFCZ010000013.1 GCA_016125975.1 Candidatus Nitrosopumilus sp. | reverse complement strand
TTCTCTAAGGAATTGAATTTGTGGTGCTAATTCAGTTCCATATGCTGCAGTTGCAATTAGACAGCCACCGCCATCACCTTGAGGTTCTTCAATAGTTTTAGGAATTTTGTCAATAGATGTAATTGATGATAAAAATTCTGAACTTGCTTCTATAGGTTCTCCAAGTGGTTGACCAGTATCTGCGTTAATTTGTTGTCTGTTGTTTACAAGAATTTTGTTATCAGGGTTTGAGGTTTTCCATATTTCAATTGGGCCTTCTAGAACTGTTAAGACACCATTTTGTTTAGAGTCTACATCTAGAAAAATTTTTGTTCCTTTCAATCCAATAGAATGTTCCCCAAAAGTAATTCCCACGCCATCAATTAGCATACATTGAGTGCAGTTGATTTCATTGGAACGGTCAAATTCCAATTGTAGAGTTCCTGTTCAACATCTAATCTTTGAATTAGATCTCCAAGCATTCCAATGAATGGTGCAGGTGGATGTACTGAAACTTGACTTGCAGGTCCAATAACATAGGAACCATGAGGATAGTAAAATTTTGCATGTCCATCAAATTTTGTGTTACAAAGATAGGTATTGCCTCCACTAGGAACTGTATCTAGACAATTTACATTTGTGTTAGAATTATCAGGAATGACATTTGTCCAACCAGGAGGAGTTGGAACTTCAAGTTTTACTGGAGGATCGTCGTTAATTTGTTCTTCAGGACGGTCCCAACACTTGCCATCTGAACGAGGGTATGGGAAATCAGGATCAGTACATTCCACTACAGTGTGACATAATCCATCAGAGTGAGGGTATGGGTATTTTGGATCAGTACATTCTGGTTTATTCCAACATTTATTGTCTGAGTGAAGATATGGGAAATTCCCAGTACATTCTGGTCCATCATAACAAAGATTATCAGAATGAAGAAATGGGAAATCAGTTGGACATTGATAACATAAACCATCTGAGCGAAGATAAGGATATCCAGTTGGACAGTTATTTTGGAATTGTTTGTCTTCTGCATTATTTTGTCCACTACATGAGGTCGCTATATTTTTTGATTCGAAATCATGTAACAGTTGAATTGCTGCTTGTTTTACATTTTTTTCATAATAGAGTTCATAATGAACATGAGCCAGATGAGTTTTACTTGAAATATAAGTAAAGACAGGAGTAGTATGCTCTTTACCAGTACAAGCAAAATTTTCATCCACAAAAAAATCCCATTGTAGCCAAAAGTATCCTCCTGAACCATACCTGCAAGAAAGTTTGTCATTATATTCTATTTGATCTTCTAAAGCATAACTTCCAGCTGAAGCAGGACAGTTGATTGAAGCTGCATCTGCACTTTGAGAAAAAGTAAATCCCATAATTACAATACTAGGAAATATTAGAATTTGGATTCTTTTCAGTACCATAGTAAAGTGTGAATAAAATAATTAAAGATGATCTTGTAAGGGAAAATCATTATAATGGAAATTTTCTAGTAATTGTATGAAAATAGTCACAGTTTCATTTTTGATGATTTTTGTCATGATAGGAACAGTTTATGCTCAAGAATATCCTGAACTGGGTCTCAAAGTAGATGTAGTTGCAGAGAATCTCAAAGTTCCATGGGCAATTGATTTTGCATCAGATGGCAGGATATTTTTTACTGAAAGAATAGGAACTGTAAATGTAATTGAAAATGGCCAGATAAACCAAATCATGTCACTAGGTGTTGGTGGCGGAGAAGGAGGGATGCTAGGGATTGCATTGGATCCTAATTTTGAAGAGAATCATTACATCTATGTTTACTATACTTACAATGAACTACTTGGAATCAAAAATAGACTAGTACAATATGTTGAATGGAACAACATACTAGATGATGAAAAAGTTTTGATTGAAGGAATTCCAGGTGCACCATATCATGATGGTGGCAGAATAAAGTTTGGAACAGATGGAATGCTGTATGTTACAACTGGAGATGCTGGAAATCCTGACTTGTCACAAGATGTGAATTCACTTGCAGGAAAAATCTTGAGAATCAATTCAGATGGAACAACACCAGACAATAATCCATTTGGTTCAATAGTTTATTCCATTGGACATCGTAATCCACAAGGAATTGATTGGGATGAAGCAGGTAATTTGGTTGCAACAGAGCACGGACCTTCTGGATGGATAGGAGTTGCACACGATGAAATCAATTTGATAGTACCAGGTGCAAACTATGGATGGCCTGATGTCTTTGGAGACCAAACAAAAGAAGGATTAACAAATCCAATATTACATTCAGGGGATGATACTTGGGCCCCATCAGGAGCTACATTCTACTATGGAGATGACATGCCAATGTTTGATGGAAAATATTTTGTTGCAGCACTTAGGGGCCAGCACATTCACATGATAGAGTTTGATGATAACTTTGGAGTATTGTATCACAGTGAATTATTCTCCGGAGAGTTTGGAAGGATTAGAGATGTTACAAGTGGTCCTGATGGATTGTACTTTATGACCAGCAATCAAGATGGTAGAGGCAATCCAAATCTGTATGATGATAAAATTTTGAGAATATCTTCTCTGTATGATTATGAAAACACTCCTTTATGGATACAAAATATTTCAGAATGGTACATTGAGGGGATGATTTCAAAACAAGAAGCAATTAATGCACATTCCTATCTAGTAGAAAGAGGAACAATTTCTCAAAACTAAAGGCTGTCAAATTCAGACCATTGTCTGCCTAGTTTGTTGAGTATCTGCCAGGCAAATCGGTCAATGTTGATGCCAGGTTTTGCAATAACTAAGACCACAAAAGTTCCAAATGGAAAACTCATCATTACTGCATTTTCTCTTCTAGAGGAAGAATACTTTACACGTCCTAAATCTGAATCAAAGCCTTGTCTGTTTGCAACTCTGTGAGCTAGTTCTTGAAACAGTTGTCTTCTTTGAGAATCATTTAGCATTGGAACTGCTTTGTTATCAAAACCGCCTGCAACTAGTCCTCCATTACCATCAATTAATCCACAGAATCGAATCTCAGGTTCAGATAAAATATCATCTATTCTCTCTTTAATATCAGAAATAAGAAAATCTTCTGCCATACAAAACAATTAGATATTTTTGTATTTAATTAATCTGTAAATATCAATTATGGTTTTTGAATGTAAAACAATTAGACATCAAATCAGCCATATCGCTAATTCTTAATATCGGCAAATGACAGGTGTGTCATTGGACAAAAAAGAGATTCTAAAAGAATTTTCAGCAGATCCTGACAAGTACTATAACGTCAAACTGTTCGCAGAACAAGGATTTGTCAGAAAGTCATGTGCCAAATGTGGAAGATTCTTTTGGACTCTAAATACAGACAGAGACTTATGTCCTGATGATGGACTAGATACCTATTCTTTCATCGGGGAGCCACCAACTAGCAAGAGATTTGACTATACTCAATCATGGAAACAAGTCGAAGAATTTTTTGTGAGAAATAATCATACTTCAGTTAGTAGATACCCTGTAGTTTGTAGATGGCGTGATGACTTGTACTTTACAATTGCATCAGTTGTTGATTTTCAAAGAGTGATGGGTAGCAAAGTAGTTTTTGAGTTTCCTGCAAACCCACTTGTAGTTCCACAGACTTGTTTAAGATTCAAGGATTTAGAAAATGTTGGAGTTACGGGCAGACACTTTTCATCATTTTGTATGATAGGGCAACACAGTATGCCAGACTTGAGTGGCGGATACTGGAAAGATGAGTGCGTTGATTTGGATTATAGATTACTGACTGAACAATTTGGAATTAAAAAAGACGAAGTTGTGTTTGTCGAAGATGTTTGGGCAGGTGGCGGTTCATTTGGTCCATCACTAGAATACTTTGTACGTGGTTTAGAGTTAGGTAATGCAGTCTTTACTGAATTCCAAGGGGAATTAGGACAACACACTACACTTGACCAAAGAGTAATTGACATGGGTGCAGGATTGGAGAGATTTGCATGGATTACTATGGGAACTCCAACTGCATATGACTGTTGTTTTGGTCCAATTAATGAAAAATTATTCAACACAATAGGAATTGATTCAGATTCAGAAATTCTGCGCAAATACTTTACTGAAATTGCAAAAGAGATTGATCATTACGATGATCTCAACCAAGTTAGACGTCTTGCAGTAAAAAATGCTGGAATTACAGATGAGCAATTACAAAAAATGATTACACCATTAGAAGGAATGTATCTAATTGCAGACCATCTACGTACTTTGATATTTGCAATTACTGATGGGGCACTACCATCAAACGTTGGTGGAGGATATAATCTAAGAATGATGTTACGAAGAATTAATGCAACCATATCAAAATTAAATCTCAAACTAGACATTGATGATTTGATTGATTCACATATTGATTATCTAAAGGACACATATCCAGAACTTGATGAAAAAAGAGAAGATGTAAAGTCAATTCTCAAATTAGAATCTGCAAGATATGAAGAATCCAAAGTTCACATGAAGAAAAAAGCAGATAAAATCAAAGAGAAAGGAACACCAACAGTTGATGAACTCATTACATTTTACGAATCAGACGGAGTTACACCTGAATATCTCAAAGAAGTCGATGCAATTTCAGAGATTCCATCATCATTTTACTCTAAACTATCTGATTTGCACCAGTCAGACAAGAAAAAGGCAATAGCAGAACTTCCACTAGAAGGACTACCTGAAACTGAGACTCTATTCTACCAAGATGACCCAATGTCTTTTGATGCCAAGGTATTGAAGGTAATTGATGACATGGTTGTACTTGATAGGACCTCATTTTACGCACGAGGTGGAGGTCAAGAGCCAGACCATGGAACTATTGCAGGATTCAATGTAGCAGATGTCGACAAACATGCAAACATTATAGTTCACAAATTAGAAGGTGGTACTCCAAAAGAAGGAGAAACCGTATCATGCAAAGTAGATGAGACACGCCGCTCCAACATTACTAAAAATCACACAAGTACACACATCCTAAATGCATCATCACGTAAGATTTTGGGTTCTTGGATTTGGCAACACTCAGCTTTCAAAGAAGATGATCATGCCAGGTTAGATATCACACACCATTCATCACTTTCTGATGATGAAGTAAAAAAAATCGAAGATGCAGCTAATGACATGGTAAAGAAAAATCTTAATGTAAACATCGATTATTATGACAGAGGAACTGCAGAACAAACTTATGGATTTAGAATTTACCAAGGTGGCGTTGTTCCAGTAAAAGCTGTCAGAATAGTATCAATTGAAGATCAAGACATTGAGGCTTGTGGTGGAACACATGTAAAGAAAACAGGAGATATTGAGTTAATCAAAATCACAAAGACTAAACGTATTCAAGATGGAGTTGTTAGATTAGAGTTTGTTTCAGGATCTAATGCATTTGAATATGAAAAACAACAAAAAGAAGAATCAAAACGAAAAGCTGAAGAAGCAGTTGCAAAAGAGCAACTGGAAAAACAACGTGGAGAAAATAAAGCCAAAGCCAGAGAAAAGATTCCAGTTCTATTAGAGAAAATTCTAGCTGAAGAATCAGTAGAAGAATATGGAATCAATACCAAAGGAAAATTGTGTTTTACTGTAAATCCTGATTATGATGATTATTTCCACCAGAACTTTGGCAAGAAACTAGTTGGAAAGGATTCAACTGCTGCATTTTGTGGAATCTTTGAAGCAGGTCCAACTATACGAGTAATGGTGTTCTCAGGCGAGCAATCAGGCGTAAATGCAGGCGAGATTGCAAAGGAAATAGCCTCAATTTTGGGCGGTTCTGGTGGTGGCGACGCCAAATTTGCTCAAGGCGGAGGAAAAGACACATCTAAAAAAGACGAGGTAATAACCAAAGCAAAATCTATGATTTTAGGATGATATAATGACGATAAACTGGAACGAAATTGAAACAAGGTGGAGAGGTAAATGGCAAGAAAACAAAGACTTCGAAACAAATCCAAATGACAAACCAAAAAAATTCATCACAGTAGCATATCCATATCCAAACTCACCACAACACATTGGACATGGAAGAACATACACACTAGCTGATGTTCATGCAAGATTCTATAGAATGAAAGGGTACAACGTATTATTCCCAATGGGATTCCACTATACTGGAACACCAGTACTTGGTATGGCAAGAAGAATCAAAGCTGGAGAAAAAGAAATTCTTGATGGATTAAGAAACATTTACCATGTTCCTGAAGATGCAATAAAGACATTTGTGGAACCAATTAAAATTGCAGACTATTTTCATGAAGAGATAAAGTCTGGAATGATTGAGATGGGTTATTCCATTGATTGGAGACGAGAGTTTACTACTATAGTTCCAGGTTATCAGAAATTTATTGAATGGCAAATCACTACACTAAAAGAAAAGGGAAGAATCATTCAGGGTAGTCATCCAGTGGGTTGGTGTCCAGTTGATCAAAACCCTGTATCACAACACGATACAATGGGTGATGTTGAACCAAAAATTGATGATAAAAATTTCTTGATTAAATTCAAGTTTGGTGAATTTGTATTTCCAATTACAACATTACGTCCTGAGACAATCTTTGGTATTACGAATCTTTGGGTTAATCCAAAGACTGTATACAAAAAAGTATCAGTTGATGGAGAAACTTGGATAGTATCAGCTGAGTGTGTAAAGAAGATTTCATTTTTTGAAAAAAAGGTATCTGAAATTGGTGAGATTACAGGTAGTGAGATTATCGGTAAGAATGCTACTAACCAGGATGGACGAGATATTCCAATATTGCCTGCTGACTTTGTAGAGCCTAGTATGGGTACAGGATTAGTAATGTCTGTACCTGCGCACGCTCCAAAAGACTATCAGGCACTAGTTGATTTTAAGAAAGACCAGCCTCAGAGTTCAGAATATCAGCTAATCAAGCCCATCTCAATCATATCTACTGAAGGATATAGTGAGATTCCAGCAAAAGACATTATTGAAAAAATGGGAATCTCTGATCAGTCTGATGACAAGTTAGAAGAGGCCACCAAGGAGTTATACCTCAAAGAGTTTACTGATGGAAAACTAAATGACAGGTGTGGTCAGTTTGATGGAGAAAAAGTACAGTTTGGTCGGGACAAGATTCGAGTTTGGCTACAAGAAAATGGTAATTTAGAAAAATTCCCAGTGTTAGAGAATGCTCCAGTAAAATGTCGTTGTGGAGCTGAATGTGTTGTTAAGGTATTGAACAATCAATGGTTCTTGAATTATGGGGATGAAGAATGGAAAGGATTAGCTAGAAATTGTCTAGATGAAATGAACATTTTACCAAATAATATTGAAACAGAGTTTATTGAAGTAATTGATTGGTTACATGAGCGAGCTTGTGCAAGACAACAGGGACTAGGAACTAAACTTCCATGGGACAAAGACTGGATTGTAGAATCATTATCCGATAGTGTAATCTACATGGCATACTATACACTATCCAGATTTGTAAATGATGGAACTGTTTCACCTGAGAATTTGACTAAAGAATTCTTTGATTATGTTTTGTTAGATAAAGGTGATGTAGGATTAGCTGCAAGTACATCAAAACTTTCAGAAGATATAATCAACACAATGAAAAAAGAATTTACATACTTTTATCCAGTTGATTCAAGACATTCAGGTCGTGATTTGGTTCAGAATCACTTGTCATTTTTTGTACTAAATCATGTTGCAATCTTTGAGAAAAAATTGTGGCCACAAGAAATTGTAGTTAATGGTAGTGTGATGATGGATGGAGCTAAAATGTCAAAGAGTATGGGAAATATTATTCCATTACGAGCAGCAATTAAAGATCATGGTGCAGACCCAATTAGATTAGCTATCATATCTTCTGCAGAATTACTCCAAGATGCTGATTTTAACATGGAATCAGTTTCAGGCATTCAAAGCAAGTTAGAGTCACTTTTGGAGGAGTGTTCTAGGCTCAAAAGTGGTGAAATTGGTGAATTACAGGCTGAAGATAGATGGATTCTCTCCAAAACTCAGAGCAAGGTTGCTGAAATTACAGAAGCTGTTGAAAAAATGAGATTACGTGAAGCACTACATGATATTTTGTTTACATTTGAGACGGACTTGAGCTGGTATCAAAAGAGAATTCAAGCTAAAGGACGCGATGATGTTTCAGGAATCTTACACCAAATTAATTCAGCTCGAGTTGCAATGTTGTCTCCATTTGCACCACATGTATCTGAAGAGATGTGGAGTAATCTTGGAAATTCAGATATGGTTTCAAAATCAGCTTGGCCTGAATATTCTGCAGACAAAGTAGATGCTGCATCAATTCAATCTGAAGAGTTATTGAAAAGTACAATAGATGATATTGCAAATATTCTCAAAGTTACAAAGATTGAACCAAAAAAGATTGTAATCTATGTAAATTCTGATGAAACAAAATCTAAAATATATCGTAAGATGCTCAGTATAATGGTAGGCGGTCAAA
Organism: Candidatus Nitrosopumilus sp.; assembly: GCA_016125975.1. Taxonomy (GTDB): domain Archaea; phylum Thermoproteota; class Nitrososphaeria; order Nitrososphaerales; family Nitrosopumilaceae; genus Nitrosopumilus. The sequence goes on along the minus strand of JAEFCZ010000013.1, from coordinate 3,844 downwards.
ACAACATGGGAGTTGTAATGAAAGAGTTGATTGCAGACCCAGACACCACTGATGCCAAAAAGATGCCAGACTATGTTCAAAAAGTGATCAAAGATTTGCATTCAGAATCAGAAAATATCAAAAAGATGAAGCTTGAAGCTGAATCCTTTGATGAAAAAGAATTCTTAAAATCAGAATTAAACAGTATTGGTAAGAAAGAGTTTGGTGTAGATATTGAAGTATATTCTGAATCAGATGATAACATCTATGATCCCAAAGGAAAGGCAAGACATGCAAGACCATTCAAGCCTGCAATATTGATTGAGTAGTTTTGAAAATAGAAACACTAAACAAAAAGATAAAGTCATGTCAAAAATGCCCAAGATTATCCACATACATTAGAGATGTTGCAAAAAACAAGGTTCGACGATTCAAAGATGAACCATACTATGGTAAACCACTATCAGGATTTGGAGATATCAAGGCTAAATTACTCATTGTAGGACTAGCTCCTGCTGCCCATGGAGGAAATAGAACAGGTAGGATGTTTACAGGAGATTCCTCAGGGGATTGGGTTGCAAAAGTAATGCACAAGACAGGATTTGCAAATATCCCAACTAGTCAAACCAGCAATGATGGACTGACTCTAACTAATGCATACATTACAGCTGCAGTAAGATGTGCCCCACCTCAAAACAAGCCAACTAAAGAAGAGTTCCAAAACTGTCACCCATTCCTAGAACAAGAGCTCCAAATATTATCCAACGTTACAACAATTCTGTGTCTAGGTAAAATTGCATATGATGCTACCTGTAAACTATTACAAGTAAAACCAAACAAGTTCGGACACAACAAAGTATTCCAATACGATTCCATCAAAGTAATCACATCCTATCACCCATCAAAACAAAATACACAAACAGGAAGATTACTCTGGAAGGACTGGTTAGCAGTTTTCAAAAAGGCAAAAAAATTGTGTACATAGTTACGTGAATCAGAAATTTAAATTATTATCACAATTTTCAAAACCATACAAAGGTCAAAACCACTCTAATTAGAAAGACACGTATTATTATACATGTCAGCAATAAATCATAGAAAAATCAAAAAATCAAATAATTACAAATCCTATTTTATTGTAGCAGGAATACTTGCAAGTATAGGACTTGCACTAGTAGCATACCTAATGTTCTATGTCGCACCAGCTGAAACCCTAGAGACAGTCAAAATAGTTGCAATTACTAGTAATGGCTGTATTGGTGAAACTCTAGATGGATATGCAGTAAACATTGGTACGTGTAATGGTGAACCAGGTGACGACATCAGTGCACTAGTTGATCAAAAACTCAAAGAAAGAGCAGCGTTGATGAACCCAACAAACTAATTTTCTTTTATTCTTATTTTATCCATGCATACAGGACAAACCTTTTGATTCTCATATTCAAGTAAATTACCCCTCATGTGTGCAGGTTTACCACATTTGGTACAAGTAATTGCAAAATATTCATCAATTTCAGAAATACAAGCAGGGCAAAGTAATTTGTCTATTCCATGATTCTTGTAAGTAGTTAGATCACCAGCATTAATTGCAGGTTGTTTACATCTCTCACATACAGCTTGAGCCACAAGTATTTTTAAAGAATTTTACAATTAAAGATTAGAGTTAATTCTCATCAGTGGTATTTTCATTTCTGCCAGCTGTCTCGTATGCATCTCGTTCTATTGCAAACTTGTCTGATTCAAGCTGAGCTTCTGAGATTATCTCCAGTCTACCAACTGAAACCAAGTCAGTCATATTTTGGTAAGATACAGTATCAGTAGGATCTTTAGCATATGCAATCTGGATGTAGACTCGCATAGGATTCCACATTGAAGATTTTTTTTCTATCATCTGTTTTATTTTTCCATATGTTCCTGTTTGACTCATGCCAGAACGATATAGTCCAATGTTTTTAGAATCATCAGGTTCATCAAAGATACAGATGGAGTAATTTTCATTATTATTCTCAATAAAGGTCAGATGAACATTTTTTGGATTCCAAGTCTTTACAGATTCAGCAATCTTTGTAGCCTCATCTTCTTTGACAAACAATGGAACTGCAATTGGATTTCGGGTATGAATTCTCCAGGCAATTCCATAAAAGTTGCTATACCATGAAAATTTTGCATCAGTCATGTCTTTCTTTAATGATACGGGTAACTTCTGCAACTAGGTTGATATCTTTTTGAACCAATTCCTCCAAGATTTTACGATATTGCTCATCGCCCCATTTATTTTCAGCAAACATCTTTTTTACCAAATTTACAATATCAGACTTGTTTTTCTGGTGATCATGTTTTGCATTGTCTAGATTATCCACAATTAGAAAAATAATAATACAAAATTAAGCGTTATTGAAAAATCTAAACTCCAATACTTCTCATGGCAGCACAGGCCTTGTTTCCTTTACTCCAGCATTTGCAAGAACATGATACTGCTTTGCCACTCTCTAAATCTTTGACTACTTTATGAAAGACTCCTTCTCTAACCTTGGATGGAACAGTTATTGTTTCAAATTTAGAATCATCCATAATTACAATCTAGAAAAATAATCAATTTAAGAATTTAAAGTCCTTCCTCATGTACATCAGGTTCAGGATGTGCACTATCAAATGTCATCTCTTTTTTCTGACAAGATTCGCATTTTTCCCACATGCCAAACTCGTTTCGAACTTTTCCCTTGCCATCGCATCTCAAACATGGCATGAATTTTCTATAAAAGATTCAAACTTAAGATTTTTGCTCCAACCTTCTTTTACAGTTATTTTCAATACTCATCATATCATCACAGCAGTATAACTAGTGTAGTAATTGTAATTCAGTGCAGGCTTGAAAAACCATATTCATAGATAATAAAAGATCCTCCACATAGATACGCATCTCTTTATATTGAAAAATCTAAAAAAATCAATGAAAAGTACACAACTTCTAAGTGTTATTTTATCAATGATTCTGGTACTTGGTGTAACGGCAGGTCCTGTATTTGCCCAGACAGATGAAGATTATGACGATGATACTGACGAAATTGAAGACAAATCATATGAAAAACATATTGATCTTAAAGACAGATTAGAGCAATTTTGTGAAATGACTGACGAGGAGAAAAAAATACTCTTTGCAGATCATCCAAGGCTTGCAGAGTTCGAAGACAGATTAGCAAACTATTGTGACTTGTCTGAAGAAGAACAAGATGTAATTGATGATCTTATTGAAAGTCATGGTGATAAAATCAGAGCAGAAATCAAAGATTATGCAGATGGCTATCACAAGGATGTAATTCCTGAGATGAGAGAAAAGCTAGAGAACTACTGTCAAATGTCAGATACTGAAAAAACTGACTATATCGCAGAGCATGATAAATCAGAAGAGCATGTTGAGAAGATGAATAGTTACTGTACTCTAGATGAAGATGCAAAACAAGACTTTATCGAAGAGCACAGAGACGAATACAAAGCTCACATGAAAGAAAAAATGTCTGAGAAAAAACACATAGATTATCAAAAACTATGTGAAGTGTCAACAACTGAACGTGCAGCAGAAATTGATGATGCAGAAAAACTAGAAAAAATCTTAAACTGGTGTGAAATGACACCTGAAGAAAGAGAGGAACACAAAAAAGAGCATCACGATTCTATGAAAGACAAACATGACTTTGATGGGATGTAAGATGTTGCAAAAGAAAGAATGTCTGATGTTGCAAAAGCAAAACTATCTGAAAATTCTGAGCGTCTAAAGGCTATGATTATGAGCAAACATAACATTTCTGATGAAAGAAGAGATGAAATCAAGATGAAGTATGTTGAAAAACATGGAGAGATAACTGAC
>JAEFCZ010000043.1 GCA_016125975.1 Candidatus Nitrosopumilus sp. | reverse complement strand
AAAAGCAGAAGGAAATTCTACGTATGATAATGATGTAAAAGATACGATAACTAGCAAGGATAGAATTGGAATGAATTGTAGACTGGGCATAAATGTTTGTGTCTTGCTAGCTAACGTACTTTTACAAATCACCTGATCACGGATCGAATGTTAGAATAAAAGTGTGACTATCAATGGATATTTTATATATTTGACTAGTGTAAGGTTCGGGGGATTTTTCTTGCCACATAAGACAGTGAAATTTTTCCAGGACCAACAACAATAACTATCAGACAAGCAGCTAATAGAATCAAATCAATTTCTACTCCTCTATCTCCTGTTAGACTAGCAGCACCTTTTATCAAAAATATTGCACCTAACATTACAATTGATAATAGTGATGCTGAGATCCTAGTTAACACGCCAATTATTAACAGAATTCCTGGAATTAGTTCTGCCAAAGCTATTGGTATTTGCATCTCTGGCGGTATTCCTTGGCTTTCTAAAAATCCTGCAAATCCAGGTTGAAATTTTCCCAATGAATGTGCAATAAAGATAACACCAACTGTTAGTCTTAACCCAAAATGTGCAATATCATGCAAAATTAGTTGGCGGATTTCAGCACTAGCCACGATACAGTTAAGAGTTAATCACATTTAATACTTGAACTCGGTTATTTAGTACATCTGCCACAAAGAGATTGTCCTTTGATACATCTATTCCCCTAGGATACATAAATTGGCCATTATCTGTTCCTTGAGAGCCAAATTTAGATATAAATTTAAAATTATTTTTATCAAATACCTGAATTCTTTGATTTGACGAATCAACTATGAATATACGATTATCATCTACTACTAGCCCCCTTGGAGTATTAAAAAGGCCATCCTCTGCGCCGATACTGCCAAATTTAGTAACAAAAGAATTGTTTTCTTTTAAAAATACCTGGATACGATCATTATCAGAATCTGCAACAAATATGTGGGTTTTATCTACATAAAATCCTTGAGGGGAATTAAACTGACCATCCTCTGATCCTTGAGAGCCAAATTTAGATATAAATTTAAAATTATTTTTATCAAATACCTGAATACAGTTATTGACTACATCGGCAACATATATCTTTGAATCATCTACCCTTACATTAGCGGGGAAATTAAACTGACCATCCTCTGTTCCCTGAGAGCCAAACTTTGCAACAAAACTGTAATCTGACTTTTTAAAAACTTGAACCCTAAAGTTTGCAGAATCTGCAACAAATATGTGATTTTCATCTATATCAATTCCTTCTGGAAATTTAAACTGACCATCCTCTGTTCCCTGAGAGCCAAACTTTGCAACAAAACTGTAATCTAACTTATCAAATACCTCAATACGATTATTTTTGGCATCAGTGACAAAAATATATTTTTCATCAGCCTTTACATTGGCAGGTAAATTAAACTGACCATCCTCTGTTCCTTGAGAGCCAATAGATGTCTTGTAACTTATATTCACAATATATGTCAAAGGAGATATTATATCAAGCTTTTCATTAATCAACAAATTATCTCATCCTTTCTTGCTGCTCTATAAACAGCCTCACAAAATTACAACAGTGCAATGCTGCCATGAATAAATCATCGTGGCGCCCTCGCTGAGCCTTGTATGTTGTAGAGCCGTTTGCAGTTGTAATTGCAGCGATCTGTGGTATTTGGTCAATTAATGTCTGCATGTCTTTTCCTGGAATGTCTGGGAACTCAAAAATTCCTTCATCTCCAATCCTGATTCCTTTATTATAGAACGCAGTGTCCCTCTTGCAATTTCCTTATGATTTGGGACACATAGCCTTCTGTGAGGATATTGTTTTTTTCGAAGTATTATGTGACTGCCAGTTTGATGATCAACATCATAGCCCATCTTGTGCAATGCTTTGATCATATCTCTTGCAGAGACAACTGGCAAGATGTAGAAAAAAACTCATCCAGTGGAGAACTGCACTCAAAAACTCTGTTCATGGAATTTTGAGATATGATGAAAGAGAATCTAACGTATCATCATCTAAACCAATACCACCATCATCTCCTAAAACCAACCCTACTCCTAATCCCAGCAGCAAAGAGATTACAACTTGAAGCCACAAACTTTTAAAAATATAATTTTTTAATGTCATGTAATGCCCTAGGTTTTCACCATTTTCATTTCATATAAGAACTAGGAAAAAACTGGATTTGGTTTGTTTTCTAAGATTTGACACTGATTTTTGATGTCATTTCCGATTCATGGTGTTCTAAAATATGACAATGCATGAGCCATTCTCCTGGATTAGAAAACTCTACTAGAATATCGATTGTTTTTCCTTCGGGAACCAAAACACTATCTTGCCATGACAAATTGGAATTCATCTCGGCATTTTCTGAAATAACAATGAATCTTTGACCGTGCAAGTGGAATGGATGCTGCATTGGATGTATCGAATCTGGACTGTTAATCAATCTGATTTTCTTTACATCTCCTACATTGGCTGTAAAATCAATATCAAATCCTTGTTTTCCTGTGTTTTTATCTCGTAAAACCCATTTTGTATTTTTTTTCATTTGACATCATATTCATGTGAGGCATCTCATCATCCCACTCTATTCCATCTGAATTATGATGATTCATTGAGCCTTCATGGTGATCAGTTGACATACCTTGTGAAATAATACTTGTATGATCCATTGTACTGTCAGTCATTTGATGGTCTTGTTGCATAGAATCTTCCATCATTGAATGATCTCCGATTGAATCATCCATAGTTGAATGATCATGTTCTGAATCATTATGTTCCATTGAATGTATGGATATATCTAATGTGGTCTCTAAATCAAACTCTAACTCTAATTCTGGTTCAACTGAAAAATATTTTTTCAATGTTGACATTTCAAATTTTATTTCTGAATTTTGTGATACATTAAAAAATTCTTCATTTGCTTGAACAACTGATTTTTTGACTATGATTTTTCCAATACTGTATTTTTTTTCAGGGGTTACATGGTTGATATCATATATGCCTTGTGTTTCAAACATAACTTCAACTGCTCTCCTTTCAAATGGTGAGATAATTACGGAATCAACAAAACTACTTTCTGTATATTCACTCATGTCTGATGTTACTAGCTTAAGTTCTTGTTCTTCAATTTGGAAATTAAATGTTCTAGTATTTGCTGTGTTTGTTAGATAAAATTTTACGATTTCATTTTGTGGTACTTCTAAAACATAATCTGATTCACCATTAATTAACATGGTATTTCCAAATCTTCCCATTAAGACATGGTCTACAACATCTTTATCATATTCTATAACATTTTTTCATTAATCATGACATCATCTAAAACCAACGGAATTTGGAAATTCTGATAGTCTTTATTTTTATCTTGAACTAGGATGTTGCCATACAAACCCATATCGACTTGCATTTCAGTTCTGACATGTGGGTGATAGACATAGATTCCAGTATCTGGGAATTTTAGAGTGTATTGGAAAGTTTCTCCTGGCTGAATAGGCTCTTGTGTAAGGTGTGGCACTCCATCATTTTTGTAATCTAGCCTCAAACCATGCCAATGTGTAGTGGTTGGAATATCTAAGTTATTTTTTAAATTAATGGTAATTGAATCTCCTTGATTTGCTATTAACATTGGACCTGGACTTTGATTGTTATACCCAAACATCCTGATTTTCTCTCCATCAATGATTTTTTCAATAATATCTACTGAAAATTCTATGTTTTGATTATTTTTTAGATATACGGGAGATGCATTTGGTATGATTCTATCCTGTATTTTTTCATAATCAAATTCAGATTTTTCTCCAAATGAAATAATATTTTCATTAATCAAATGCTCTACTCCTCCAAGAAAATGTTCTTCAGGAATTTCACCTGATATGTACCATTTTGCACTATTTCTAATCAAATCAGGAATCTCAATATTTTCATCAACATTAATCTCCATGTCTTTAGTCTGAAGAATTTCTTGATTGGTAGTTCCAAATACTATTCTAGTATCTACTTCAATTACTTTTTCTTTGATAAGAAATCCTAACCCATTTGCAAATTCATGATCACTGATAGCGTCTTCTGACCACCAACTAACTACCTGTTTTACCCAATCAGGAATTTGTTCTAGTCCCGGATCAGAGTTATTATGATCTGTCCATTCTTGTGAGTATGCCCCTCCTATACTTTGAGACAAAAATATTATTCCGAAAAATATACTTGGAAAAATCAAAACATTTCGATTTAGCTTCATTTTTCTCAATTCATACTTTACTCATATAATAGTTCTAAGCTGATTTTCAACTTATTCTGAGATCTCTACGATTGCATCAATCTCTGTCATAGAGTCAAGTGGTAAACTTCCTACACCTAATGCTATTCTTGCATGTTTTCCTTTTTCTCCAAAAACCTCAAACATCAAATCTGATGCCGCATTGATCACTTTTGGATGTTGTGTAAATTCTGGAACTGAATTTACAAATCCTGATAGTTTGACAATTTTTGACACTTTGTCCAAACTTCCTGCTTCTCTTTTGATTTGAGCTAGTATGTTGATTGCGCAACTTTTAGCTGATTTTTGAGCAGTTTCTAGATTGTCATTTGAAACTTTTCCAGTACATGCTACTTTGCCATTTTCTAATGGAATTTGTCCTGATATGAAAAGCAAATTTCCTGTTCTTACTGCTGGGATGTAATTTCCTGCAGGTACTGGGGCTTCTGGTAATTCTATTCCTAACTCTTTGAGTTTTTCTTCAGACATGACGATTGTTGCGTCATTTTAGTCTGATTTTAGTTTTTACTTATTTTGATGTGGACTTTTTCGCCTTTGCTTGAATTGTTTTGGAAGACTGTTCTTGTTTTATAACCTTGTTTTTGGAGGCATCCATCTAAAATTGAAACCCATGGAAGAGAGTGTCCGCTATTTAGCTTGGATTCGACTGTGATATTTTTTGTATTTGCCTCAAAGTTGACATGTCCTGAACATGTAATCTGTAACACTGCATTCATTATCTCAATAACATCATCTAATGATTTTGATTTTAGTGACACCCCGTTCTTTTCTAGTAACTTAAACAAGTCTAATTCTGGTTTTTTTGAGAACATTGTGGAATTCAAGATATGTGTCAATCCAGTTTCATTAACTGTCTTGATGATTTTGTAAATTTCTTGAGCCTCTGCTTTTGTCATATCTCCAAGTGCTTTAGTTTTTGTAGCATTTTTCCATATATGTGAAAATACTTTTTCTTGATTTACTCCAAGAATATCTGTTGATGAAAATATTGCACCTTTTCCATTTTCATTGTTTACCATTAGTAATTCTGTTTCATCAAAAATAAAGCAGTTTTGTGTAATGTCTGAAGCTCTAATCTCTACTCCGTCTGGAATTGCCCTGTATGATTCTGAACAAATCTGTGTTGGAGAAACTAATACTTTGACATCTAGATTTCTACGTAATACTGACACTAACTGTTCTTTACATTCTGCTAGTAATCCCAAACCCCATTGGTCTACCATTATCTTCATTGAAGATTTACTACCTTCAATCATGGTTTGTAGTTGTGATAATACATTGTTTGCACTAATGTGAAAATATCTCTTCTCTTCTGAACCTCTTGATTTTCTACTCTCTTCACTCGCTTTTTTGAGATTAGATACTAGGGAATTCATTGCGTTTACTTTGTTAATTTGCTCATGAATAATTCCGTCAAATGCATCTTCAGGAGCAATAGCAGTACACATTATCGGTTTACTTTTTGAAATTATTGCTAGTTTCTTGTTTTCAAGTTTTTGTAAAGTTGGATAAATCTTGGTTCTTGGAATTTCTGAATAATATGCTAATTCTCCTGCTGAAATCGTACCTTTAGCAATCAGTGCCACATAAGCTTGTGCTTCATATTTGCTTAAACCAAATTCTTCAAGACTAACTGTTAATGCGTGCTCATTGACCATGATTATAATTGATTTGTTATTAGGTAAAATTGAGAGCTAAATTCCTTTACACAAGTACTCAAAAAAAATCAAAATTGTAACTACTCCTACATGTCACTGTGGTTACTAAATTAATCGTGACACCGTCCTCAAATACAAAATACAGTCAAAATACTTCATGTCGGTTAAGTGTGTGGAGATAGATAATGAAAATATCTCTCATTATGTCACATTGACTCCTAGATTAGAATACTCTACTTCTTTACTTGAAGAAATTGTAGATATTATTTCCAAAAAAAGAGATAATTTGAAACAGTCAAACAAAGATTTAGTTTCTGATTTTGATGAAACAGACAAAACCCATCTTCAGGCAATTGAACTTGAACGAACCATGGCATTTTCACTTGAAATTTTAACTCTTACAAAAAGGAAGACTAAAAGCATCACAAACATTCAATCCATTCCTCAAGTTTTACCTTCATCTATTCCACTAATTAGGACAATTAGTGCCCAACTCTATGAACTAGTTCCTGATTGTAGCCAAAAACTCTCAGAACTCTCTGTTCATTTGGGTAGTATTGTACTTGATTCAGCAACACTTACTCATGCTAGATTTGATTTTAGCCAATCAAATACTGAATCTTCAACATTACTTGATGAAGTAAAGTTGATGGTGGACTCTAAAATAAGTAAGCAGTATCCTAATGTTGATTTTTTTAAATTATGCAATACTTGAATATGCTAAACTCTAAACGTGATTTTTCAAAGGATTTAGAGCGTATAAAATCACTTTCATCAAAACTTGATAAGAAAATTTCTGAAGTAAAGTCATCTGATGATAAAAATATTGAAAAATTAACTTTGGAGGAACTACAAGATTTAGATAAAATTGTTGGAATTGCCGATTTCATGCTAGTCAAATATGCTGACAAAAAGGAAATGCGCTCAATTCTCAAATACTTTGTATCTGTGATTTCAGATGCAGCAGGCTCTATTGAGGATTTAGATGATGAAATATCTGAACTGATTATGTCTGCTGAGGATTCTATTAGTAAGGTTAAAGGTATTCATGTTGATATTTCAGAAAAATCTGATTTGAAGAAGAAATACCATGATGGGCCTGACTATGATGAGCACGAAACAAGTGCAATTAATTTAACCAATTTTGCTACAGAGATTAACACTGTAGAATACCAACAAAATTCTCAAGGAAATACTGCGTAGGTAATTTGAAATGAGTATGGCCCCCCAAGAACTAGAAAACACTGCTAGCAAATATGCTTCTGAGGCTATCAAATTTGATTCTCAAGGTGCACGTGGAATGGCAATTACCCACTATCAACAAGCAATTGATGCCTTGGTAAAATTATTACAACTATACCCTAACAGTAAACTAAACCCAATTTACAAAGAAAGATGCAACTCTTATCATAATAGAATTAATGCATTACAACAAGCACATGGTGTAGAGCCTGCAGTTGATCCTAAAGCCTCTCCAGAAGATCAAAAGAAATCTGTTCAAAGACAAGAAAATGAAAATGACTTTGAAGAACTAATCATGAAAGAAAAACCCGATGTAACTTGGGACCAAGTCATAGGTTTAGATGATGCAAAAAGTGCATTACGTGAATCAATTGTATATCCAACTAAAAGACCTGATTTGTTCCCACTTGGATGGCCAAAAGGAATGCTACTTTATGGTCCACCTGGAACTGGTAAAACAATGCTTGCAGCTGCAACTGCAAATGAAATGGATGGTTACTTTATCAATGTCGATGCATCTTCTATGATGAGCAAATGGTTAGGAGAAGCAGAGAAGAATGTTTCAAAATTATTTGCAATGGCAAGACAATATGCTGAAAAAGAAGGCAAGCCTGTTATTTTGTTTGTAGATGAAGTTGATTCTCTATTAGGTTCTAGAAGTAGTGAAGTAGGTGGAGAAGTTAGAACAAAAAACCAATTTTTAACTGAAATGGATGGCGTAAACGGTAAAGGAAAAGACTTGATGATGTATGTAATTGGTGCCACAAACAAACCTTGGGCACTTGATTGGCCTTTCCTTAGAAGGTTCCAAAAGAGAATCTATGTGTCATTACCTACCCAAGCAGCAAGAGAAAATCTCTTTGAACAATACACTGCAAAACTAAACAAAGATTACAAAGTCAGTGCTGCTGATTTGGCAAAATTATTTGACGGTTACAGTGCCAGTGACATTAAAGATATCTGCCAAGCTGCACAGATCAAAACAGTTCATGAAATTTTTAATGCCCCTGATTATCATGAGCCAGTAGAGGGTGAAGAACCAGTTCAACCAAGAGAACTCACAACTGCTGATTTTAAAGATATTATGGCAAGAAGAAAACCAAGTGTTTCAACTGAGATGATTCGTGCATATCATAAATGGAACGAGGAGTTCCAAGCACTATAATCAAAATTTTGCGATCAAAAATTATTTTTTCAAATTCGCATAAAACTTAAATTCACTTTCTTGCGGACTTTACGAGGGTCACAATAACTACAAAGAAATCAATCCACGCAAACAAGCATGGAAAGCTGATCTTTGATGATGGCACTGTTTTTGATGGACAAGGTTTTGGTTATTCGACGACTGTTTTTGGTGAAATTGTCTTTAACACTGGAATGGTTGGATATACTGAAGCATTAACTGATCCTTCTTACAATGGACAAATTTTGACATTAACTTATCCGCTAGTTGGAAATTATGGTGTTCCCGATCCAACTGTCACTGATGAAGATGGAATCTCTAAATTCTTTGAATCTGATAAAATGCAAATTCGTGGTTTGGTAGTACATGAACTATCTCTTACTGCCAGTCATTGGAATTTGGCTATGACTCTTGATGAGTGGATGCATAATGAAAAAGTACCTGGAATTTCTGGTGTTGATACACGAGCAATAACTAAGAAACTTCGAAGTAGTGGTGTTATGATGGCTGCGCTTGTAGTCTCAGATGAAGAGATTGATGTTGAAAAAGTCAAAAAAGAATTGGCAGAATCACCTCATTACAACTCTGAACAATTCATGGATTCTGTTTCAACAAAAACTGAAAAAATCTATGGCGATGATAAAGAGATAGTTGTTGTAATTGATACTGGTGCAAAAAATGCAATTGTTAGAAACGTTCGGGAACTTGGATACAAGGCAATTGTTGTACCTTGGAATACTTCTTATGAAAAAATAATGTCATACAATCCAAAAGGTGTTGTTCTTAGTAGTGGTCCTGGAGACCCACAAAAATGCCCTGCAACAATTGATACTGCTAAACAATTAATTTCAAACAATGTTCCAACATTAGGGATTTGTTTAGGTGCCCAAATAATTGGAATTGCAGGAAACACAGAAACTTACAAACTAAAATATGGACATCGTGGTCAAAACAAACCTTGTGTAAATTTGGAAACAAATCAAGTTTATGTTACTAGCCAAAATCATGGATATGGAATAAAACCTGAATCTTTGGAAAAATCTGAATTTAATTTATGGTTTACAAACGCCGATGATAAAACAGTTGAAGGAATCCGACACAAGACAAAAAATTGTATTGCAGTACAATTTCACCCTGAAGCTGCACCTGGACCCTTTGATTGCAAGTATGTTTTTGAAGAACTCAAAAAACTAATGGAGAAATAAAAAATGCCAAAAAATGAATCCTTAAAGAAAATTCTTGTACTAGGTAGTGGAGCTATCAAAATTGGAGAAGCTGGTGAATTTGATTATTCTGGAAGTCAATGTCTCAAAGCAATTCATGAGGATGGCATCAAAAGTGTATTGATTAATCCAAACATTGCAACAATTCAAACTGATACAAGATTTGCAGACCAAGTTTACCTTTTACCAGTGAATCCAAAATATGTTGAATCAATAATTGAAAAAGAAAGACCTGATGGAATTATGTTGGCATATGGTGGTCAAACTGCATTAAACTGTGGAGTCAAACTAGAAGAGGCTGAAGTTCTCAAAAAATATGATGTTAGTGTCCTTGGAACTCAGGTACAAGGAATCAAAAATACTGAAGATAGACAGCTTTTCAAGGATCAAATGAAAGAAGCAGGCGTTCCTGTGCTCAAAAGTAAGACTGTAACAAATTTTGATGATGCAAAAAAGGTAGCTGAAGAACTGGCATATCCTGTTATAATTAGAGTGGCCTACACTCTTGGTGGACGTGGTGGAGGCATTGCCCACAATGAGATTGAATTACATGAAATTGTTGAGCGTGGCTTGAAAGCAAGTCTTGTAGGTCAAGTTCTAATTGAAGAATATATCGGTCACTGGAAACAAATTGAATATGAAGTAATGCAAGACTATGATGGTAATAACGTAATTGTTTGTAACATGGAAAATGTTCTTTCCATGAAAGTTCATACTGGTGACAATATTGTAGTTGCACCATCCCAAACAATTGATAATCATGAATATCATATGTTACGTTCAGCAGCATTACGTGCAACAAAACATGTGGGTATTGTTGGTGAATGTAATATTCAATATGCATTAGATGCTGATTCAGACAGATATGTTGCAATTGAAATCAATCCGCGTCTTTCACGTTCATCTGCTCTTGCAAGTAAAGCAACTGGTTATCCGCTTGCATACATGTCTGCTAAAATCGGATTAGGTTACAATTTATCTGAACTAGTAAACAGAATCACAAAAAGTACTACTGCGTGTTTTGAACCATCTCTTGATTATGTTGTATGTAAACATCCAAGATGGGATTTTTCAAAATTTGAATTAGTTAATCGTAAACTTGGGGTTACGATGAAATCTGTCGGAGAAGTCATGGCAGTTGGTCGAACATTTGAAGAATCTTTACAAAAAGCAATTAGAATGCTTGACATTGGAAATGATGGACTTGTTTTGAATCGTGCAAACGGTAAAAAATACACTGAAGAAGAAATTGAAAATAAACTTTCACACCATGATGATCAAATATTGTATAATGTTGCAATTGCATTGAAAATGGGTATTTCAGTTGATAGAATCTACAAATTGTCTGCAATTGACCCTTGGTTTATTGGAAAAATACAAAATATCGTAAACACCGAATCTCACCTTAAAGAATCTGAACTTGATGAATCTATGATGTGGGAGGCAAAGAAAATGGGCTTTTCAGACAAGCAGATTGCTAGGGTAAAGGAGAAGACTCCTGATGAAGTGCGTGAAATACGTAAGAAATTAGGCGTGATTCCTGCAGTCAAGCAAATTGACACTCTTGCTGCTGAATGGCCTGCTGTTACAAACTACCTCTATCTGACTTATGGTGGATATTCTAATGACATTGATGTCTCCCCTGACGAGAAAGGAACAGTAGTGGTTGGTGCAGGGCCATATAGAATTGGAAGCAGTGTGGAATTTGATTGGGGAACAGTCAACATGGTATGGGGTCTTCAAGAAAACGGTGAGAAAAATGTTTCAGTTGTTAACTGCAATCCTGAAACTGTTTCGACTGATTATGATATTTGTACAAGACTATACTTTGAAGAACTAACTCAAGAAAGAATTCTTGACATTACGGAATTTGAAAATCCAAAAGGCATAATCACTTGTGTTGGTGGTCAAACTGCAAATAATCTAACTCCTGGTCTTGCAGAACGAGGAATTAACATTTTGGGAACAAGCGCAATTGATGTTGATAGAGCTGAAGACCGTTCTAAATTTAGTGCAGAACTTGATAAACTACATATACAACAACCAAAATGGCAAGCATTCTCAAATCTTAATGAAGCAAAAAACTTTGCACAAGAAGTTGGATTTCCTGTAATTGTTAGACCCTCATATGTTTTGTCTGGTGCTGCAATGAAAGTTGTATGGTCACAAGATGAACTAAAGACATATGTCAAAGAAGCAACAGATGTTTCTCCTGATCATCCTGTTGTAATATCCAAATTTATGTTAAATTCACTTGAGGTGGATGTTGATGGAATAAGTAATGGAAAAGAAGTTGTCATTGGTGCAATAGTTGAGCATATTGATTCAGCTGGTGTTCATTCTGGTGATGCAATGATGTGTATTCCACCTTGGCGTTTAAACAACAAAATTATTGAAACCATTAATGATTACACAAAAAAGATTGCATTGACATTTAATGTCAAAGGACCCTTCAACTTACAATTCCTAATACATGATGATCATGTCTATGTCATTGAGCTTAACATTCGAGCCTCACGTTCTATGCCATTTGTCTCAAAATTAGTAAAAACAAACCTAATTTCACTTGCTTCTAAGGCTATTTTGGACAAACCTCTCCCTAAAATCCCTGAAAACAAATGGCAAAAGATTCACAACTATGGAATAAAAGTACCTCAATTTTCATTCATGCAATTAGATGGTGCTGATATTGCACTGGGAGTTGAAATGCAGTCAACTGGAGAAGCTGCATGTTTTGGTGATAGTTTCTATGATGCACTATCAAAAGGATTGACATCCGTTGGATACAATCTTCCTGATAAAGGAACTGCACTTGTAACTGTAGGTGGTGCTACAAACAAAGAAAAACTTTTACCAACTATTGCAAAACTCAAACATTTAGGATTCAAAATTTTGGCAACAGAGCACACTGCAGAATTCTTTGAAGAAAAAGTTGGTGATGTTGAAATAGTACATAAAATCTCAGAGCCAGAACGAAAACCAAACATCTCTGATCTTCTTTATGAGAAAAAAATTGACTTTATCATAAATATCCCAAGTACATTATCTTTGGAAAAATATGTTGGAATGCTTGATGATGAATATCAAATTAGAAGAAAGGCTTTGGAGTTGGGAATTCCTGTTCTTACTACTATTGAATTGGCCGATTCTTTTGTCAAGACACTAGAATGGTTACAGCATAATGAAACAACAAAAAACCCTATAGAACCATATGATGTTGTTGAGTGATTATCATAACACTTGATCAATAATTGATTCATTTCCAATTATAGTTCCATCAAGTGTAACAATTCGTGCTTTTGCAACTGATTTTATTCTATCAATTATAGGTGAAATTGATTTCTTGTATTTTTTTCTATGTGTGGCATAAAAGTACTTGTTAAATGAGGGAATTATTGTAATTTCTAATTCTCCTGATTTATTTGGAAAAATTTTTTCTTTTTCTATTTTCATTGAAACCCAAACTCGTTGTCCATTTATTATCGAATCTTCTTGAAAAAAAACCGGGTGAACATGTCCCATGATAATTTTGTCCACATAGGAGAAATTCTCTGAAGGCATTGTATGCCCATGAGTCAATAACACATTTTCTTCAACTAGTCCAGTTGAACTAATCATTGTAATGTTCTGAGGAACTAATTTTGAAATATTTGCATCATGATTTCCTGGAACTAGTATGACGTCACATTTTTGACTAATTTTTTCAAAAAACAATGGAACCTCATCCCATTCACTTTTTGAAATACTTTTTACACTTGATTTTATGTCCCCTAGTAAAATCACCGAATCTGGTTTTTCTGTATCAATCATTAGGGATAATTCTTGAATTGTTTCATTTACTGTAGTATTTTTTCCAATAAAAATTTCATTTGATGCCATACTACTTTCAAATCCAATATGAAGATCTGTTACTACGAGATGTTTTTGATTTCCATCTAGAATCAATCCTGGTTTTAATGGTATGATCCTTGTTTGTAGCATCAAAGTTATACTGCAGATATCTGATTAAATCCTTGTGAACAAAGATCCTGATAGAATTGAATCATTGGTTTCAGAAAAACGAGTAAAATTACATGTTTTTGAGCCTAGTCAAAGGAAAATTTGGACTGTAGTTGGTAAGGGTGAAGAACATTGGATTGACCCGATTGGTCTTTATTGTTCTTGTCATGGATTTTATTTTGGAAAATTAAATGGAAAAGAGACTTGTTACCATTTAGATTCTGTAAAACTTGCTCAAAATGAAAACAAAGTAGAAAAAATTATTTTTTCTGATGATGAGTTTTCTGATTTCCTTTCAGGATTACTTTCAGATTTGTAATGATTTTTTATTAGAATGTATTATTAAGCAGAAAACTTATTGTCAATTATGGATGAAGAAAAACAAAATTCTGAAATTGAAAAAATTGCTAATCTGATGGTTCATGATGGGGTTTCTCTTGATGAACAAGATCCTGTAAAATTAGAAAAATACAAAAATCAAATTAAAGAAGATTGTAGTCTAAATGATGAAGAAGCAATGAAATTAGTTTATGAAACATTGTTATTTAGAAAATTAAAAAGTTCAGATTCTGGAGACCTTTTGGACAAAGGCTCTGATTTTGGTGCTGGATTCAGCTGAGTTTATCCTAATGGAATAGACTCTATATCTTCTTGTGAAACTCCTTTCCAAAGACCTATCATTCCTTCTGGTTCCACTTCTTCAACTTTGGTTATCTGTTGAATCTTGATTTGATCTGGTGTGGGTGGTCTCCATAACATTGCCATGTAGTCGCCTACATTTCCAACTTTGTTTGGTGAGGCCATTGTTATTTTCTCGGCTGCAAATCCTTTTGCAGTAAGTGCATTTGTTGCTTTTTCTCTGAGATCCATTTTTCCATGCAAGAATAGATAGACATCTTTTTGAGTGTCAATTTCTGCCATGAAATTACTGATTTTTTAAACTAAATCAACCTTTCCTGATCTAGTTTCTTCCAAAAAGGGTTAAATTAGAATGGACAAAAATTGAATTTGTGAAGATATTCACTGTAGGAAGCAAATCGTTTGTAACTAGTTTTCAATTAGCTGGTGTTCCCGGTATTATTTCTGAATCTCCTGAAAAGGCGCTAGATGATATTAAGAAACTAACAGATGATTCTGATGTGGGATTGATTTTGGTTAGTGATGATGTCACTGAATCTATAAATGATGAATTAACTGCATTAAGAGCTGAAAAATCTACTTTGGTATTTGCATTACCTGCAACAGGAAGTGAAAAATCTGAAGTTGATTACAGAGTTATGTTAAAGAAGATTCTTGGTGTCTGATTCTTTAATCTACTTATACCCAATTTTCTAATATTCCATCATGAAAACTGCATCTGTTAAAGAACCATCTGTTATTTCTGTAGATGAAACAGAAAATCCTTCATTAGATTCTGGTGACATTTTAGTCCAAATGCACGCATGTGGAATTTGTGGTTCTGATTTAGAAAAGGTATTTGGTCAATACGGACAACCTTCAATGCGTTTGGGTCATGAGCCTGCTGGTGTGGTTTTAGATGTTGGTTCTAATGTAACAGAATTCAAAAAAGGTGACAGAGTATTTACTCATCATCACGTTCCTTGTTATGATTGTCATTTTTGCAATCATGGTAATGAAACAATGTGCAAAAAATACTATGAAACCAATTTGTCTCCATGTGGTTTATCTGAACAGTATGTTGTTCCTGCATGGAATGTATCTCATGGTGGAGTTCTAAAGATATCTGATTCTCTAAGTTTTGAAGAGGCTGCAATGATTGAACCTCTAGCATGTTGTGTGCGAGCATGGACAAAGTATTCTTATCAAGAAGGCGACAGTACTGCAATATTTGGTGTTGGCCCTACTGGAATGATGCATGTAATGTTGGCTCAGGCAAAAAAATTCTCAAAAATTTTCTGTTTTGATGTAAATGACTTTAGATTAGATTTTGCAAAAAAATTCAATATCACTGAATCCCTCAATTCAACAGATGATACAAGAAAACAAAAAATTTTAGATCACACTAATGGAATAGGTGTTGATGTTGCAATTGTTGCAACTAGTAGTCTTAAAGCACTTGAAGATGCAATTGATATGGTAAGAAAAGGTGGGGCAGTAATGATGTTTGGTGTTCCTTCAAAAGGAGCAAAAATAGATTTAGATATGAGTAAAATTTATTCAAAAGAAATTACACTTGTTACAAGTTATGCTGCATCAGACAATGATACCAAAGAAGCACTAAATCTTATAGAGTCATCACAAATTGATGTTAAACAACTAATCACACATACCTATTCAATCACTGATACCCAAAAAGCATTTGATCATGCACGTACTGGTGAAAATGCAATGAAGATAATCATAACAAAATGAGAAAGGCTTAAGAAAGGCATTTTAAAATTCGAAGAGATATGGATTGGGGATTAAAAAATAG
This sequence comes from Candidatus Nitrosopumilus sp., assembly GCA_016125975.1. Taxonomy (GTDB): domain Archaea; phylum Thermoproteota; class Nitrososphaeria; order Nitrososphaerales; family Nitrosopumilaceae; genus Nitrosopumilus. The sequence continues at coordinate 24,747 of JAEFCZ010000043.1, read as the reverse complement.
ATTATCTAGAATAATTAAACCACATAATAATCGAGCACTAATGTTAGCAGTTGATCATGGATATTTCCTAGGTCCTACTGAGAAATTAGAAAATCCAAAAAAAGTGATTGCTCCTTTATTGAGACATTGTGATTCTTTGATGCTTACAAGAGGTGTTCAAAGAACATCTGTTCCTGCAGAAACTGATACTCCTATGGTACTTCGTGTGTCTGGCGGTTCAAGTATTATTGGTGAAGATTTATCTCAAGAAGACATTACTGTATCAATTCAAGATGCAATTAGACTCAATGCAAGCGCACTTGCAATGTCTGTCTTTGTTGGCTCAAAATATGAATATCAAACAGTCGTAAATCTTGGAAAATTAGTCAGTGAAGCAGAACAATATGGAATTCCTGTTTTGGCTGTAACTGCAGTTGGAAAAGAACTAGGAAAAGATGCAAGATATCTTTCATTGGCATGTAGAATGGCAGCTGAGCAAGGTGCACATATTGTGAAAACTTACTATTGTGATAATTTCGAAAAAGTTGTTGAATCATGTCCTGTTCCAATTATTGTTGCAGGTGGAAAGAAGATTCCAGAACGTGACGCATTACAATTGACATACAATGCTGTCAAAGCAGGAGCTGTAGGTGTTGATATGGGCAGAAATATCTGGCAATCTGAACATCCTGTTGCTATGATTAAAGCAACAAGAGCAATAATTCACCAGAACGCAAATGTTGATCAGGCATTTAAGATGTACAAAAAACTTGCATCAGAAGATTCTCAGAAAAAGTCAAAAGGAAAAAAACAAAACAAGAAAAAACCTAATCAAAACAAATCAAAAAACAAACCTAATCAAAACAAACCTCAACCAAAGAAGAACTAAGTTACCCAATCTTTGAAAGATGGATGTGGGCAATTTTCCATGTTGGTTGTTTCACTAAAACGAAGGTTGCTCTTCCTTGAATTTCCATATGTTCTCCAGTGTATGCTTTGGTATCTACTAACATTCCTTTTTGGTTTAGTTCCATTGCAACAACTGCAGAATCTCCAAAAATACTGATTTTTGGATTTTTAATTTCATAACTATAATCTGAAATACTGACAAACTTGAGCTCTTCAAGTTCAATTGTATTTTGATAATCTTTTAGATCATATGGTGGCAAATCACTAAAACTTGAGAATTTTGGATCATTTAGATGAATATCCTTGAGAACCGATGTGTCTTTTGTAATTCCCGCTTGAAACAAGGTTTCAATTATTTTGATAATTTCTTCACTATCTGACAAAAACAGTCATCTTCGAATATGAAAATAATCAGTTTAAGTCTTCTGCACAATTCTGGGTAAAATCACGATTATTCTTCAGAGAATCTTTATTAATTATAGATTGATTGATTTTTTGATTTCAATGAGCACAAGATTAACTGTAACATTTGGCAAAAAATTGCCAGTTGTACTAACACTGTAAAGTGTGCTCAAAATTTTAACACATTAAAATTATGGAGAGAAATTTGATGAATAATATGGAAAATATGATTGGTGCAAAGGCCTTGATGACGGCAATGGAAAAAGAAGGTGTCAAGGAAGTATTTGGTTTACCGGGAGGTGCAAATCTTCCAATGTATGATGAGTTTGCTAGATGTAATATTAGACACATTTTGGCAAGACATGAACAATCTGCCGCGCATATGGCTGATGGCTTTGGAAGAGTAAGCAGAAAACCTGGAGTGTGTTTTGCTACCTCTGGACCTGGTGCTACTAACATTTTAACTGGAATTGCAACTGCTCAAGCTGATTCTGCACCAATGGTGGCAGTAACTGGACAAGTACCAGTAGCTATGATTGGAAAAGATGCATTTCAAGAAAGTGACATTATTGGAATGGCTAACCCTGCTGTAAAATATGCATTTCAACCAAGAACTGCATCTGAAATTCCTGAAGTTGTGAAGAAAGGATTTTTCATTGCAGAAACTGGTAGACCTGGACCTGTTTTAATTGATATTCCAAAAGATGTACAACAAAACGAAGCTGAAATGGTTTTCCCTGATGAATTTAAGATTCAAGGTTATCATCCTTGGGCTGATCCTGATATTGTTGCAGTAGAAAAAGCAATTGATATGTTACTTCATTCTCAAAAACCTGTAATCTTAGCTGGTGGTGGAACTATCATTTCATCAGCTTTTGCAGAATTACAATCTGTTGCTGAAGCACTTATGCTTCCTGTAGTAACTACATTCAAAGGAAAAGGAGCATTTCCTGAAAATCATCCTTTGTCCCTAGGTCCTATTGGAATGCACGGTCATGCAGAAGCAAACAAAGTCATGGCTGAGGCTGATTGTGTATTGGCAATAGGTACTAGATTCTCAGATAGATCTGTTGGAACTTTTGAGGAGTTTGAAAGAGGACTCAAAATCATTCACATGGATGTTGACCCAGCTGAAATTGGTAAAAACCAAACCGCACAACTTGCTGTAGTTGGTGATGTTCAGATGAATCTTAGAATTATGGTAAAATTACTTTTGCAAAAAGCAATAAAAAAGACTGAAGAGACTCCATGGGTAAAACATGTTAAAGAGACTAAAGCCTATTGGCAAGAAAATTTGAAACTTCATCCAGGTGAAATGGGAGCGGCCAAAATTTTACGTAAATTAAGAGAAATCTTACCTAAAGAATCAATCATAACAACTGAAGTTGGACAACATCAAATGTGGGCATCATTATTTTATGATGTAATTCAACCTGGAACTTTCTTTAGTTCTACAGGGCTTGGTACTATGGGTTGGGGATTTCCAGCTGCAATTGGTGCTAAAGTAGCAAAACCTGATGTTCCTGTTGTAGATATTGCAGGTGATGGAAGTTTTGCAATGACTGAAAATTCTCTTGCAACTGCTGTACAAGAAGACATTCCCGTAATTGTATTTGTTTTGAATAATTCTACATTGGGTATGGTTGCACAATGGCAAAGAACATTCTACAAAAGAAGAATGATTGGAGTTGAACAAAACGGTTGTCCTGATTATGTTAAATTAGCTGAATCTTATGGTGCTCAAGGAATTAGAGCACAATCAATGGATGAACTTGACAAGGCAATTAAGAATGCCTTAAGCAGCGATGTTGCAACAGTAATTGACATTCCAATTGATCCTGAAGAAGATGTATTGCCATTTGTAGCACCTGGAACTTCGCTTAAGGATATGATATTACCATCGTAGTGATTAGTATGTGGGCAATTTTATCTCTCTTAGTTGAAAACAAACCTGGAATCTTATTCAAAGTCACTCATTTGTTTCGTGCAAGAAACTTCAATATTGATAGTATTTCTGTAGGTGTAACTGAAAATCCTGATTATTCAAAAATAACCATAACTACTATTGAAGATGAAAAACGTGTAGAGCAAATTGTAAAACAACTTGATAAAATGATTGACACTGTAAAAGTAGAACATTTAGATGAGCACAAAACTGTTTTTAGAGAACTTAGTATTTTTAAGATTAAACTAAGCACTGCTAATGATAGTATGGAGATTAACAAATTAGCAAATGCATATGGTGGTAAAGTACATGATGTCAAAAAGGATTCAATTATGGTGGAATTGACTGCAACCCCTGATCAAATCAAAGCATTTGAGGAATTGGCAAAACCATTTGGAATAATTGATGTTGCAAGAACTGGTGTAGCTGCATTACAAAGGAGTGGCTCATCTTGAATGTTAGAATATTTGATACTACTTTAAGAGATGGAGAGCAAACAATTGGGGTCTCTTTATCTCCTGAACAAAAATTAGCAATTGCAAAAAAACTTGATGAATTAGGAGTAGATGCAATTGAAGCGGGATTTCCTGTAATCTCTGAAGGTGAGTTAAAAGCAGTAAAGATGATTACCAGTGAAGAATTATCCTGTGAAATTGCAGGATTAACAAGAACCATCAAAAAAGACATTGATGCTGCAATTGATGCTGGATTAAATTATGTTCACACGTTCATTGCAACATCTGATATTCATTTAGAACATAAACTCCAAATGACAAGAGACCAAGCACTTGAAAAAGCAATTGAGGCAGTAGAGTATGGAAAATCTCGTGGTCTTCAGGTGGAATTCTCAGCAGAAGATGCTTCAAGAACTGATAGAGAGTTTTTGAAAAAAGTTTTTGGTGAGGTCGCAAAAGCAGGTGCTGATAGAGTCAACATTCCTGACACTGTTGGATATTCCACTCCGGAATATATGGCACAGATTACAAAAGATACTGTTGAAGCTACAAAACTTCCAGTTAGTGTTCATTGTCATAATGACTTTGGATTAGCAGTTGCAAACTCTTTAGCAGGAATTCATGCAGGTGCTGCATGTGCTCATGTTACAATTAATGGAATTGGTGAAAGAGCAGGTAATGCATCTTTAGAAGAACTTTCTATGGCACTCAAATGTTTGCCCTATGAACAAAAATATGAGACTAATATTAAATCAGAATTAATCTATGAAGCATCAAGATTTATCTCAAAAACTGTAGGAATTATTGTTCAACCAAATAAAGCCATTGTCGGAGCAAACGCATTTGGTCATGAATCTGGAATTCACACTCATGGTGTATTGAATAATCCTTTGACATACGAACCAATCAGTCCTGAACTTGTTGGGCGAAAAAGATGGCTTCAGGTTGGAAAACATGCTGGAGTTCATGGAATGAATGCAATGCTTGCAGAGTATGGAGTAAAACCTACTGAAGAACAATCTCAACAAATCTTAGACAAAGTCAAAGTGATAGGTGATCAAGGAAAACTACTTACTGATGTAGAGTTACTATCTATTGCCAGTGACGTAATGGGTGATAAAGATCTTAAAAAAATTGTACAACTAACTGGATTTTCAGTCTCTACCGGAATTGGAACCATGCCTTATGCATTTGTAAAATTAAACGTAGATGGTGAAGATCATGTTGGAACTGATTATGGAGTAGGACCTGTTGATGCAGCATTAAATGCAATTCAAAAAATCACTGGAAAACTTTCTGAAATTAGAATCAAAGACTATGGATTAGCATCTATTTCAGGTGGATCTGGTGCATTATGTGAAGTCACTGTAAAAGTAGAAGATGCATTAGGAAACAAAGTTTCAGCAAAATCTGTTGGTGAAGATATCGTTACTACGTCAGTTAAAGCTGTTATTGATGCTGTTAATAGAATAATGCTCAAAAAACTAATTCAAGAAAAACAAGTCAATTAATTTTTTTAAATTTTTTATTATTGGAGAGCAATTTCTCCTACTTCTGCAGTTCTAATTTTTACTAATTTATTAATGTCATATGAAAATATTATTCCGTCACCTTTCTCTCCGGATTGACCTGCATTTTGAATTGTTTTAATAACTGCATCTTCATCTTTGTCTGCACATAAAATTTCAATCTTTAATTTTGGAACATAATCACTTGTTTTGTTTCTGACTCCTTCATGGCTTTTGTGAATTCCAGTAATCTGTACTTGATAAATTGAAAATGTTGCAATTCCTATTTCCAAAAGTTCATGTTGAATATCGTGAATTTTTATTGCTCTTACTACTGCTTCAATTTTTTTCAAGACTACTTCACCTATGAAGTTCATATTTTTTTAATATTTAATACTATGGCATTTACAATCATTTAAAATTCCCCTGTGTTATTCAAAATTATGTATAAAATCTCATTAATTACTGGTGATGGAATTGGTCCTGAATTATCAGAATCTGCAATTTCTGTATTGAATACCATTCATGATAAACTTGATTTGAAATTTGATATTACAAAATTATCTGCTGGAGACAAGGCATTAGAGCAGACTGGAAAAGCACTTCCTGATGAAACAGTTGATTCTATCAAACAATCTGATGCTTGTATGAAGGCACCTGTTGGTGAAAGTGCTGCTGATGTAATTGTAGTTTTAAGAAGAATGCTTGATCTTTATGCTAACATCAGACCTGCCAAATCATATCCACACATGCCTGCATTACGTGATGATATTGATATGGTTATAGTCAGAGAGAACACTGAAGATCTTTACACTGGAAAAGAATTTAGCTTGGGTGATTCTGCAGTTGCATTAAGAATAATTTCTGAAAACGCATCCAAAAGAATTGCAAAATATGCATTTGAATCTGCTAAACAACGTGATTCTATGAGAAAAGTAACTTGTGTTCACAAATCCAATGTCATGAGAATCACAGATGGATTATTTGCAAAAGCATGTGTTGAAGTTTCTAAAGAGTATCCTGACATTACATTTGAACAAATGTATGTTGATGCATGTGCAATGAACTTGATTCGTCAACCAGAACAATTTGATGTTATTGTCACCACCAATCTTTTTGGTGATATCTTATCTGATGAATCATCACAAGTAGTTGGTGGCTTAGGAATGGCACCTGCCGCAAATATTGGTGATAACTTTGCATTGTTTGAACCCGTTCATGGGGCAGCATTTGATATTGCAGGACAAAATATTGCAAATCCTTCATCATTTCTTTTATCAATTAAATTGATGTTAGACTGGTTGGGACAAAAACACAATGACTCAAAATGTATTCAAGTTGGACAAAAATTAGAATCTACTATATTTGATTTAGTAAAAACTAGAGTTAAAACAAAAGATATTGGTGGAGATAAAACCACATCTGAATTTACGAAACAAATTACTGATCTTTTGTGATTTTCTACCTGAAAATCTAACAAATCTCTGATTGATTTAACAATTCCCAATTTTTATTAATTGGATTTTTAATGAGTCATTAATGGCAAAATGCTGTATTTGTAAACTCGTTGAAGGTACTCTTAAAATTAAAGATGGGAATCCCAAATACAAAGGAAAACCTATCTGTAAAGAATGTCAAGGATATAGAAAATTATTACTAGAAACAAAATAGTCTATTCTGATTTTGGTTTGTTTTTTTCTGCCCATTTTTCATACATTTTGATCAATTCATCTACATCTTTTCCATCTTCAGAGTAAGTTACAATTACTCCAAAGTTTCCTTTTTTATCATGACCTCTGGCAAAATACCCCCAAAAAGAATCTGGTAGCTTTTGGAAACTATTTGAATCATGTGAAACTCCAATTAGATTATTTCCTATGACTTCGATGACTTTCTTTGCATCTTCTTGTTCTATCATGTATTGATGATTATTCTATTGGAATAAAAATCTGAATTTCTATGGTCTGAGTCTATCTGGATCTCTTGGATACAATACTACTTCTCGGACATTATCGATTCCAATTAATGTGGTCATTAATCTGTCAAGACCCATTCCCCAACCTGAATGTGGAGGCATTCCCCAATCAAATGATTTTAGATGGTCTGTAAATTGTGAAGGATCTAATCCTTGTTCTTTGAGTCTTTCTTGTAACATTTCAGGATTGTGAAGTCTGGTTCCCCCTGATGATAATTCCAAATATCCAAACTGTAAGTCAAATGAACGAGATAGTGTGGCATCTTCATCTTTTTCTCTAATGTAAAATGGTTTTAACTTCATTGGCCAGTCCATCAAGAAGAAAAATCCTGGGTGATTCTTACCAATAATTCTCAAATGTGCATCCATTAAATCATCTCCAAATTCTACTTTTTCTCCTTCTTTTTGTAATTCTTCAATACATTGATTGTATGTGATTCTCTCAAATGGTGATGATGGTACCTCTATTGTATGTTCAATTGATTCTTGTTCTTTTTTACAATTCTCTGCAGTAAACTTGTATACATTCATCACTAGAGATTCTAATACATCCATCACATCAGTATAGTCCATAAATGCTGCTTCAATGTCAATACTGGTAAATTCAGTTAGATGTCTACCTGTGTGAGAATTTTCTGCTCTGTAAAAGTTTGAGATCTCAAATACTCTTTCAAGTCCTAATGTCATTTGTTCTTTGTATAGTTGTGGACTCTGAGCTAAATATGCTGTATCTCCAAAATAATTTAATGAAAATAAATCTGCACCTCCTTCACTAGCACTACCGATAATTTTTGGTGTAGTAATTTCTAAGAATTTTTTCTCTGCTAATGTTTGACGTAATGATTGTAATACATGATGTCTGAGTTTGAAAATTGAAGCTGTCTTTTGGTTTCTCATATCTAATGCTCGATGATTTAGTCTTGTATCGATATTACTTTCAACTCTTCCAATAGGATCCACTGGTAATGGGTGAATTGCTTTTCCTAAAACATCAATTTCATCAGCTTTAATTTCAAATGCAAAGTCTCTTGCCTTTGTTTCTTGCACGATTCCTTTTACACTTACAACACTTTGACGATTAATTTCTCCTAAGTTATCATTTAATTCTCCTTTTACAATTACTTGAGAGATTCCTGATACATCTCGTAACGTGATAAATGACATTTTTCCTAATTTTCTTAAATCTTCAATCCATCCGCCTAAAACGACTTCTTTACCAATTAATTCTGATGTTAGTTCTGAAATATCATGAGTTTTTACAAAGACCATTATTTTCTACCTTTATCCTCAAATTCTATCTCAATGTCAAGGTTTCGGGCATTTTTTACAATTTCAACCACTTTTTCTGTATCTATTGGAAATCTTGGTGTCCATTTGCCTGATACAACTGCTTTTGTTTTTTGAACTCCACCTGGTGCCCAAACTGAATTAATTGAAAGGATTTTGGTTGGAAATAACAGATCTTCTATGAATTTCTTATCTGTTTCATCTGCTTCTACAAGCCAAATCTTACCTTTGAATTGGTCTTGGAGGAGTCGGTATAATGTTCTACTTTGTCTTATTATCATAATATCATTTTTTGCTAGGGATAAGACAAAATTCCCTTGAAATTCCTTACAGGAATATAATGTAAAATTTTCAATTTCATTATTTGTTTTTGCTATTTTGGCAAGAATGATTGATGCATCTACATCTGCTTGGGTTATCTCTCCTGATTCAACTTTGTTTTCACATTGGGGGCAAAGTATAGTATTTTTTGCATCAAAACCACATATTGGAAGTTTCATTTGAATCGCTTTTACATTCTGACAGAGTTGTTTATATCCCTTAGTGCAAAACAAAAATTCTAGTTTGGATGTGAAAATACATGGCATTTCTAGATGTTAATGGATTATCGTCTAGATATGATTCTTCAAAAGGCCCAGTTTATGCGGTAGATGATGTAGATTTTTCATTAGATGATGGCGAATCAATAGGAATAGCAGGTGAAAGTGCATGTGGTAAGAGTACTTTGGGGTTGTCTATAATTCGAATGCTTTCTGGAGGAAAAACACAAGGTGAGATCATTTTTGATGATGAATCTATCTTAGATGTTGATGAATCTGAGTTTAATGATAAATTCAGATGGAAAAAAATCTCTATGGTTTTTCAAGGAGCCATGAACTCCCTTGATCCTGTTTTTACTATTAATGAACAATTTCTTGAAATTTTGAAACAACATCATTTTGAAGGTAATTCAAAACAATTAATCTCTGATGCTATGAGTTCTGTAAATCTTGATGAGACTGTTCTAAAAAAATACCCTCATGAACTTAGTGGTGGAATGAAACAAAGAGTTGTAATTGCAATGGCTTTGTTACTAAAACCAAAATTTGTGATTGCTGATGAACCAACTACTGCATTAGATGTTTTGATTCAAGCTCAAATAGTCAATCTTTTAAAATCTCTAAAAAAATCAGGCATGTCATTTATGCTAATTACGCACGATTTAGCAGTATTATCTGAAATTGCAGACAAAATTGGCATAATGTATGGTGGACAAATGATAGAATTTGGTGCTTCTGAAGAAATCTACAACAATCCTAAACATCCTTACACTCAAGGACTCTTAAAATCAATTCCGACATTGAAAGGAAATAAACCTACATACATCAAAGGAATTCCTCCAAGTTTACTTGATGCTCCAACCCAATGTAGATTTATTGATAGATGTCCTTTAGTTGTTGAAAAATGTAAACAACTCCCGCCAAAATTTAAGACTGATACTGGGTATGTTAGATGTTGGCTTTATGAAGATAAATAATTTATTTTGATTTTAAATATTCCTCATCAATTTTTTCTAAATACACTTCTTGAATTTGTGCAATTTCTCTTTGTGTAGTATTTTTACAAATCATCTTGGCATATTTTATTAAATCTGGATTATCTTGTGTTTTCTCAAACTCTTCAATTTTTTTAAAAGACTCTTGCTCAAATTTCATAACATCTCTGAGCTCTTTACCTATTTTTTCTGCTGTCATTTTTTTATAATCTTTAGAATTTGATTTTCTAAAACTAATATCATCAATTAATTTTTGAATCTCATCAGACTCATTCATATATTTTGATAATTATGGTTATACAAAAAGTTAATTTTGATTTTCCTTTTTATGTTCTAAAACATGTTTTAACCCATCTGTCATACTAAGTGAGTCTAAATCAATTTCACAATATGGACATTTCAATTTCTAAGAATGTTTCTTTACAATTGGTAAACAAGAATCAATGATTCTGAGCATTTCTGATCTGATTACTTTTTTATCAATTGATATCCATACTCTTTGTTTTTTAATTGCAAATGATATTGTTTGGACTTTTTTTCGTTCTTCCCAAACAAACTCTATTTCGCCTAGATTTTTATCAAAAAATCCTTCCAAATCAGTCTTTATGGCAATGTGTGAGAATTGATACTGAGTATTTTTTGCGTTCAACAAAGGTACCAAGTCACTCCTCCTTCTATGTGCTAGTAATTCTCCACTTTCTCCTATTACCCCTACAAATCTGATATAGGGACTTATTGCTGTAATTGCATCACAAATTTTCTCATAGTCTTTTTTTGCCATTTATTGGAGTTGCTAAAATATGATATTTTAATGATTGTTGTATTTTTTGATCTAGTTTTAATTAAATAATACATGAAAACAGTCTGAACAGTGGATTTTGTTGATCTTTTTCCATTTGCACCTGAAGTGGGTTATCTTAGCTTAGCACTTGTCAATTTTTTTGGTTCTCTAGTTCCTTTTGTCCCGTTACCTGGATTTCTATTATTAGCTACCATGTCTGTGGGTAATCAATTTGATCTACATGTATTGGCAATACTGTCTGCAGTTACAGCAACTATTGCAAAACAAATCATTTTCTATGTCAGTTATGGTGGTAGAAAAATCATTAATGAAAAAACACGAAAAAGAATGCGCCCATTTGAAAGGTTGGTAAAAAAATATGGTGCTGGTGCCGCATTTTTTGCCGCTGCAACACCCATTCCTGATGATTTGGTTTATGTTCCATTGGGACTTGCAAAATATAATCCAAAACGATTTTTTATTGCAACATTAACTGGAAAATTTGTTTTAAGTTATACAATTGTTTTTGTTTCTCATTATCTTGGATTGCCTTTGGTTGAACCATTCCTAGAAAATATTGATGATGCAACTCCTGTATACATAGGAATTATTATTTTTGGAGCTATGATGACTGTTGTTGTAGTTTTACTTTTACGATTAGATTGGCAAAGAATTCTTGGTAAATTTGCCCCTTGGACTTTGGATGAAAACAACGAAGACTAGATATTTATTTTAAAATTCCATAACTTGTCTGTTGCTTCTTTGATTCCTATTCTGGGTGACGAAATGATTTTTTTTGGTTTTATACCTTCTGTAATGTATAATTTTGAATCCCTAGTCAAATCTGTGCCATAGTGCTCTTTTGTAATCTCTAGGGCTTGAGTAAGTTTTGCAGGACCATTTACAAGATTTTTTAGATCTGTTTTATTTCTATTTTCTTGCATTTTTCTTAATCCTTTTTCTGGTTTAATTGCACGAATCAAAACTGCTCCTGCATCGATTTTTGGATTTCTAGCTACTACATTAAAGCAAAAATACATTCCATATGTGAAATAAACATAAGCCATTCCTACATCTCCAAACATCGCTTTGTTTCTTTCAGTAATTTTTCTAAATGCATGACTTGCAGGATCATCTTTGTGTCTGTAGGCTTCAGTTTCAGTGATTATTCCTGAAATTTCAATCCTTCCTACTTTCCTAATGATTTTTTTCCCCAAAAGATTTTTTGCAACAATAACTGTGTCTTGAAGATAAAATTTTCTAGGAAGTGTGTTCAATGTCTACTGAAATCTCTTTGTTATTTTTTAACTCTCTGATTAAATCAAAGAGTTTTACAATATCTTTTTTTAATGTAGATATTAGTTCTTGATTGTATATTGTTGCAGCGGGATGAATTGTCAAAAAATATAGTTGATTGTCTTTTCTTACTATTTTTCCTCTGAATTTTGTAATCTCTGAACCTCCTAACACTGAATTAAATGCAGTATTTCCTAACACACAAATAATTTTTGGTTTGATTATTGAAATTTCTTTTTTGAGATATTCTTGACAAGTTTCTCTCTCGTTTGTGTTGGGTACTCTATTGTTTGGAGGTCTACATTTGACAACATTTGTGATGTATACATCATCTCTTGATATTCCTGCATCTTCAAGTGCTGTTGAAAGTTTCTTTCCTGCTACGCCTACAAATGGCTCTCCATTCTTATCCTCATTTCTTCCTGGAGCTTCTCCTACAAATATCACATCTGACTGAAAATTACCTTTCCCTGGAACAGAATTTGTTCTAGTTTTACACAAATCACATTTTGTACATTCTATTACCTTCTGTCTTACTGTTTCTAATCTGTTCATCTAATTCACACTCTTTACTGTTGCAACTCCTCGAATTGAAGGTCCCCCGTTTCCCATAATCATTGACTGCATTGGATCTCCTTTACCGCAATTTGTAATTGGTCTAATTGTAAAGTCATTTCCACATGCATCAATTGATTCAAAAAATTCTGGTGCAATTCCCATTACAATAACATCTCTAAGCAGATCTGTTACTTCACCATTCTCAATTTTTTGTGCATATTGACATGATATACTCCAATTGTATCTTTTCATATCTATTGATGGAATTTTCATATTAGAAATCAAATATCCATTCTTTACTTCTTTTATCATTTCATTAACATTCCAATCTCCATTGCCAATACATGTGCAAGCCATTCGAATCAATGGCATGAATCTATAATTTGTTGCCCTCATGTTTCCAGTAGGTGCACTATTGAAAACTTGTCCCGTTTCTCTGTTTTGCATATGATTTTTCAAAACTCCATTTTCTACTAGAGTGGTCTTTTTTGTCTCAACTCCTTCATCATCAAAATGATACCATCCTAAACTTTCTTTGATGGTAGGATCATCAAAGACATTTAATTCATCTGAACCAATTTTCTCTCCTATCTTTCCTTTCCACCATGCACCCCCTGCCCATGCCATCTCTTTTCCCAAAACCCTATCAGCTTCTGATGGATGACCTAAAATTTCGTGCGTAAGTAATGATACAAAATCAGGATTCATCACAACTGTGGCTTTTTCTTCTTTTGCTGCTTTTGCTACTAGTAGTTCTGATGCTTTTTTTGCAATATTTTTTGCGCTGTTTTGAGCTTTGTTGTTTTTTGTAATTTGCTCCATTCCTCCTCTCCCACCTTCTGTAATATTGACTGATTGTGTTAAACCTGATTCATGTGCAGTTGATACCATGTCAATAACTACATCTGAAAAACTCTGTAGAATTTCAGAACCTTCAGTGCTTGTAAAATATTTTGAATTATTTGTGTACCATGGATTTACTATTGATTTAATAATTTTTGGTGTGTTTGAAATAATATTGTTACACTCTATTCCTATCTTGGTTAATTCTTCTAAGTTTGGCTTTTGTAATGCTGGATAGTCTATACTTTTCTTTACTATGGAATTTGGATAAATAGAAAACTTGTCTTTTTTATTTTTTGCATAATAAATTGAATTTTTAATACATTCTTCAACTGTTTCTTTGATCTGCTCTTTTGATTTTGGATTTGTAATTGATCTAAAACTCCATGTTCCATCTTTTACCAATCTGATTCCTATTCCTGAATCGTTAATTGATCTAACATGTTCTGTTTCCCCATTTTCAATTAGTATTGACTTTCTTTCTTGCTCTTCTGCTCTTGCATCACAATATTGGACCCCTGAATCAATTGCAAATCTTATGGCATAATCTGCTAGATCCACTAGTTGAGTATCCATAAGCTATGAAACTTGATGGTGTTCCTAAGTCTTATGGTCTCTAGTTGTTTGAGATTGCAGGCATGGTAAAATAATATTCGTCTTCAAATTCATAGTCTGTTTTTCCTACTTTTCGTAGAAATTCAAAATATTGTGTACAGTTTTTGTAAAACTCTCTGTTTATTTCGTATTCGTCCATGGATTTATTTTGTTAAATTGACATTTTTTGAGGAGAGTGAGTGATTTTAGTTCTCAGAGCTTATTTTCTTTAAGTTGTTCCTATTGGGCTTTTTGGTTGTTCATTTGTTTTTTCTTTTGGTAGTGTTAATGAAAATATGGCTCCTTGATTAGGACTACTTTTTACTGAAATTTGACCTCTGTGATTGTCTACAATTCCCTTACAAATGGCCAACCCTAAACCACTTCCTCCTGTTTCTCTTGTTAGAGTGGCATCTACTTGATAGAATTTCTTGAATAGATCTTTTTGTTTTTCAAGCGGAATTCCAATCCCATTATCTATTACATTGATTTTAATTTCATCTGGAGATTCTTCCATTGTAATTTGTATTTTGCCTGAATTAGGTGATATGGCAGTCATACTGTTTTTTATCAAATTTGTAATGACTTGTTTTATTCTTTCAGGATCATGACTTATTTCTAAATCTCTAATGTTTGAAGTTAATTTAATGTTGTTTCGTTCAGCTTCTGGTGACAACGCATTTACTGCATTACATATTGTCTCATTGATGTTTTTATTTTCTTTTTTCATTCTTAATTGACCTAATTCTAATTTTTGTGCATCAAGTAAGTCTGATATGATTGATAATAGACCTGAAATCCTTTTACTTGATTTAGCAATGCCAAAAAAAGATGGATTAGAAGTAGTTAAAGATATAATTGCATATGATTCCAATGCAAAAATCATTCTGATTACTGCAAGTGATGATCAAAAAGTCATCAATCAATGTTTAACTTCTGGTGCAACATCATACATTTCAAAGCCTTTTGACTTTAACAGCGTCTTAAAATCAATTAATGATATTTCAGGAAACGATAATTAGGACACATTATATTTAGAATTTGTAAGAGCTTTGTCAAAAATTGTTGTTGATACCAGTGTTATAATTAATGGCCAATTAATTGCTCAAATAGAAAGTGGTTCTGTTAGAAATTCAGAAATCATTATTCCTCAAGCAGTTTTAGATGAATTGCAATCCCAAGCATCAAATAAAAAAGAACAAGGATTTACTGGACTAGAAAAAATACGTAAATTAAAGGAACTGTCTGGTAATTTTGGTTTAGAAGTAATTCAAAAAGGCTCCCATCTTTCTACTGATGAAATTCGTCTTGCAGGAAGTGGAAGAATTGATGCAATAATTACTGATATGGCAAAACAAAATGATGCTATACTTTACACCTCTGATAATGTACAACATTTAGTTGCCCAAGCCGAAGGTGTTCAAACTGTATTTTTAAAAACACAGATGAAAAAAGAAGAATTAGAATTTCTAAAGTTTTTTGATGCTGACACCATGAGTATTCACCTAAAAGAGAATCAACCCCCTCTTGCAAAAAGAGGCAAACCTGGAGCTTTTCTACTTACTAAAATTAATGATGGTGTTCTTACACAAGATTATTTGGAGATGATTTCATCTCAAATTTTAGATGTTGTAAATTCTAATGATTCTAGCACTCTTGAAATATCTAAAACTGGAGCATCTGTAGTTCAGTACGAGGATTATCGTATTGCAATTACTCATCCTCCATTTTCTGAATCATTTGAAATAACAATTGTACACCCAATAATCAAACTTTCTCTTGAAGATTACAGTGTTTCTGAAAAACTAATGGAACGCTTTTCTGATAGAGCTGAAGGAATCGTAATTTCAGGTGCGCCTGGTTCTGGAAAAAGTACTTTGGCATCTGGTCTTGCAAATTTTTATCATAATAAAGGAAAAATTGTAAAAACATTTGAATCTCCACGTGATTTACAAGTTGATCCAGGAATTACCCAATATAGTAAACTTGATGGAAGTTTTGATAACACTGCAGATATCTTGCTTTTAGTTAGACCTGATTACACTGTATTTGATGAAGTACGAAGACGAGAGGACTTTAGAACTTTTGCTGATTTAAGATTGACTGGTGTAGGGATGGTTGGAGTAGTCCATGCAAACTCTCCTTTAGATGCAATTCAAAGATTTATTGGAAAAATTGAACTTGGAACAATTCCAAATGTTTTGGACACTGTGGTTTTTGTTAAAGATGGACAAATAAAAAAAGTGTATGATTTGGAATTAAAGGTAAAAGTACCTTCAGGTATGACTGAGTCTGATCTTGCTAGACCTGTAATTGAAATTAGAAATTTTGAAGATAACGTTCTAGAACATGAAATCTATACCTTTGGAGAGGAGAATGTGATAGTCCCTGTTGGGAACAAAACCAAAATTGGGATAGAAAAACTTGCTGAAGATAAAATTCGTGAAACTTTTAAAAAATATGATCCACATGCTCAAGTTGAAATTCTTTCTGAAAATAGAGTTAAAGTGATGGTTGATGAACAATACATTCCTTCAATCATTGGAAGAGGCGGTTCTAACATCAATGAAATTGAAAAATCTCTTCAAATACATGTTGATGTTGTTAAGAAAGATTCTGAACATTTTAATTTAGATTCAAATGATTTGCCATTCATATTTTCAGAATCAAAAACGGCATTGATTCTAACTGTAAGTAAAGAATACACTGCAATGCATGCAGACATTTATGTTCATGAAGAATACATCACATCTGCACGTATTGGAAAAAAGGGTCAGATTAAAATTCCAAAACGTTCTGACGTTGCAAGAAATTTGATGAAACTTGCATCTTCACAAAATGACATCCAATTGTTTCTTAAAGATTTTTAAAATTTTCAATAATTTTTGGGTTTGCTTTTAGAAATGTTATGAATTTTCTTAGTTGTTTGATGGTTTTTGGATTCAAATGATGTTCTATCCCCTCTGTATCTTGGTTTGCAGTATCATATCCAATACCTAGAATCTCAAAAAATTCTAATAGTATTCCATGTTTTTGTTTTATTCCTTCAGCTACATGTGTTCCTTTATCTGTTAGATTAATTCCATGGTATTTCTCATATTCAAGATATCCTCCTTCATCAAGTCTTTGCAACATCTTAGTGACGCTTGGTGCACTGACATTCATATATCTTGAAATGTCTAGAGTAGTTGCATATCCTTTTAATTCTACCAACTCTAAAATAATTTCTAAATAATCCTCCATTCTGGTACTAGATTTTGTTTTCTCTGACTGATGTGCTGCTTTGATAGAATCTAATCTCTTGTAGTTTTTGGTCTTCATGTGATCTTTGTATCTAAATTTTATCTACTATAATTGAGTGTCTTTTTCCAAGATTTTTGGTTACTCTTTATTGACTTGGAAGTAACTGATGTTGATCTTTGAATGTTAACTATTTTTTTCTAGATTGTACATAGGAATGACAGACCCCCTAAAGGAACGACTAGAAAAACTCCGAAAATTTTCTGAATCTGCTAAACGTCGAGCAAATTTGTATTCTGATGTAGCAAACATAGATGATGCTCATACTGCTCGTTCATTAGGTGCTCTTCAAAAAGCTCCTGCACCAGGTAAAAAGCTCCAAAAAATTGGATTTTTGATGTTATGGGTACCTGAACCAACAGGTGTTACTTGTGCTATAGGAGGCCCTATGATAGTTGCAGGTAGATATCTTGAAAAGAAGTACAACAGTGCAACAATTCATGACATTGGGCACCAGACAAAAAACACCTTTTCATCAATTACTGATATTAAAAAATCTGTACTGGATTAGCAGAATGTAACTTAGATAAAAATATCCCTTTCTAAATTAATTGATGGTTTTTCTGGCACATCAAATATTTTTAACGAATTTAAATATTTTAAATGCTTTGAGATTGATTTTTCATCTAACGTGATTAATATTCTATCGTTATGTTGAATTTCATATTGCCCTATATCTGGTAGAAATCTTTTTTCATTAACATAAACTTGAACTTGTTTATCTTCTTCTGCACAAAATTCATTAATGTTTTTAGAAAAATCATATTCTACAAAAACACAATTTTGTGTGATTTCTAACCCCATTGACACAAAGAGCATTTCTAATGGCACTCCTGTTGCATGTTTGTGAATCAGGTATGGATTATGATTTTCAAAGTGAATGTATTTGTTAGATAACTGAAATTGCGCTAACCCAAAATTTAGTTGTTCTCCATCTACTACAACAAGTAATGCTGCATGGGAATGATCACTTCCATACTCTCCAACATTGTATTGATCTGCTAAGATTTGTTCTGGACTAATGTTCAGAGTATTTTGGATAATTTGTGAATCAATCTCATTTTGATTAATAAAATAATATGAAAAGAATCCTGATGAAACAATTGCAAAAGATATTATTGCTATTAAGAGATTTTTACTTTTTGATTTAGGTGGATTTTGAGGTGATATTGATTCAACATTGATTGAACTACTTTCTTCATAACGCCCAGGTAGACTATAGTCTGAATCAATATCTTTTGGAAGTATTTTATCTTCAGACAATATTTGCTATTTGAATTTTCTTTGTATAAAAACGAATGATATACTTGATTTTTCAGACGAATTGTGCGTAAAATCCTCTATTTGAATAGCTTGAATTGCTTGAATTGTAAAATTATAGTAAATGATTCCCTTTAAACCATCATTAAACTGAAAGTTTCTTGTGGAAGTAATACTAAGTGCAGTTCTTACTGTGGTTGGGCTAGTCATGTTATGTTTTGGTGGTAACTGGTTAGTTAGCGGTGGTGTTGCTATTGCTAGAAAATTTCGTATTAGTAATCTTGTAATTGGAATGACTATTGTGGCATATGGTACTTCTACTCCCGAACTTGCAGCTAGTATTGCAGCAGCTGGAGAACACAGTGCAATTATTTTGGGAAATATAATTGGAAGTAATATTGCCAATGTCGGAATGGTGATTGGTGTGGCTGCAATTCTTGTTCCTCTTACAATTCAAAAATCAGTACTAAGAAAAGAAATCCCAATTATGTTGGGTGTGTCTGTTTTGTTGATTTTAATTTCTATTGATGGTGAGTTGTCTAACTATGATGGAATCTTGTTGCTTGTTGGGTTAGGTGTTTTTGGATATTACACATTCAAGGATGCAATGAAACAACGAAAAAACAACAAAGATGAAGTTCCACAAGGTGGAAGTAGTAATGTCCATCTCAAATCTATTGGTTTGATTGGACTTGGTGTTGGTCTTTTGTATATTGGTGCATTTTTAACTGTTGATAATGCTGTAGTTCTCGCTAAAGAATTTGGATTATCTGAAAAAATTATTGGATTAACCGTAATTGCAATTGGAACCTCTCTTCCAGAACTAATTACGTCAATCATTGCAATTAGAAAGGGACATGGTGATATTGGTATTGGTAACATCATAGGAAGCAACATCTACAATATCTTAATGATCATGGGTGTTGGAGCTGCTCTTGGTGGTGTAATGACTTCTGCTGATGTTTATATTGACTATGCAATCATGATAATGTTCAGTCTTGCATTACTAATTGGGTTAAAAACAGGCGTGATTAATAGAATAATGGGAGTGTGTTTAGTCATAGGGTATGTTACATATCTTGTATTGACGTTTTTCAAATAATTTTTAGATTGAATTGACTTTGATATTTTCTGCTTTGATTGATGGTGTGATGGATGGTAAAGATGCCCATTGAATGACATTTTGTTGATTGTTTCCAATTTCTGAAATATTTTTTAACATAGTTGGAAGATTATGAATAATTCTAACTGATTTTCCAGGATTTTTAATTTCACCATTTTCTATAATCCTAATTCCACTCCTTGCAGTACATGAAAAATCACCTTTTATGGGATTCACTGCATATGTGTACCACAACCTTCCAATTAATAATCCCTGTTTGGTATCTTTAATCATGTCTTCTTGGGATGTATTTCCTGAATCGATTTTTAAATTATGTGGGGATGAAATTGTGATAGGTTCTGAACTTCTTCCCATGGGTGAGCCGATTCTAGCAGCATTTCCTGTAGACTCTTTATTTTCTTTATAACTATCAAAAAGATTTGAAAAAGTATTTTTGAAAACTCCATTTTCAATCAGATTATTTTTTTGAGTTGCTATTCCTTCATCATCTATTGTTTTTGTTCCAATCCCTTCTGCAATATGTGGATCGTCTGTTAGATTAAAATTATTTATTGCTATTTCATCTTCAAAATTATTTGAAAAACAACTTTTCTTTTCTGAAAATGTTTTAAAATTAAAATTTTGTGCAACAACAAATGCCAATAATTCTCCTACAGAATATGGTTCAAAAATTATTGAACAAGTTCCTGAGTCAATCTTTTTAGGATTTATTGATTCAATACACATTTTTTTTGCATCTTCTCCAATTTTTTCAGCAGAAAAATTTGATAATGTTCTCCCACAAGCATGACCTATTCCTGATACTGGTATGGTGCTTTGCTCTGACTCTGCATTTATGATTCCTGAAATGTATGTTGACTTGTCTTTGAGATGCAATCCATTGGAATTCTCTATCTCAAAAATCTCTGAAACTATATTTAATGAGCCTGTAATCGTATTAATTTTATTAGAATTTGCTGAATTTATCATGGTTTGTGCGATATCCATCATATCTGAGCCTGAGATCCTTTCTAATTTTTCATCAAATGTACCTTCTAGATTTCTGTTTGATGCTTCTGAGGGTAATCCTTTCCAAAACTCTCTTGACTTTAGATTGGAAATAGTTGAGAATGCTAAGTCTATTGATTTTTCTATTGCTTCATTTTTTGTTGTTTGAATTGACGTGATTTTTTTGTCATGAATTAATCTTATTCCAAAATTTTCATCAAAGTTTTGTTTAATTTCTGCAATTTCTGAATTTGTGATTCTTATTGTGGTGGTATTTTTTTTCAGAAAAACTATTTCACATTCATCGATTTGTTTTTTCTTTGAATGTTGTAATGCCTTTTCAAAGGCAGACAATTATTTTCTCCTTGGATTTTGATAATTGAATTTATTTATTTTGATCAATTCTACATATGATCCGAATTGTGATGTGTTTGAAATTTTATCCAATTCTTCTTCTGGTTCCTCTCCATCTTCAAACTTTTTTAACATGTCGTATTTTGTGTTTCTTTCGGCCGGGATTCTTTTTATTTCTCTTATCATTCTTCTAATTTCTTTTGGTTTTAGTAATTGTCCATGCTCTGAACCTGCAGATGTTGAAATACTTTCGTTAATCAAAGTTCCACCAAAATCATTTGCTCCCCACATAAGCAAGAGTTGAGACATTTTTTGTCCTTCTTTTACCCATGACATCTGTATGTTGTCAATACAATTATTCAACATTATTCTTGCAATTGCATGAGTCAATAAAACATCATTTCCACTACCTCCTTGTTTGATTCCTTCATGTAGTTGTTGTTTGTATATTGGTGCTTCAGTATGGATAAAATTAAGTGGAACAAATTCTGTAAATCCTCTGGTTTCTTTTTGAATCTCTCTTAATTTTTCAATATGTTTTACTCTGTCTTCTTGAGTTTCTAAATGACCAAACATCATAGTAGACGTTGTGTTAATTCCCATTTTATGAGCATTTTTGATGACTCTTTCCCAGTCTTTTACACTTATCCTGCCTGGTGAAATTTTATCTCTTAGTTCTTGATCAAGTATTTCTGCTGATGTTCCTGGTAGTGTATCTACTCCCGCTTCTTTCATTCTCTTTAGAAATTCTTCAATCTCCACACCTGAACGTGTAGCTCCGTATAGAATTTCTTCAGGTGAGAATCCATGAATGTGGATTTCTGGAACTTCTTTTTTGATCTCCCTGCAAATATTTTCATACACATCTCCTTCCATGTCTGGTGGAAGGCCTGCTTGAACACAGACTTCTGTTGCACCTAATTGATGTGCTTCTTTGGCTCTACGTACAATCTCTTTTGTAGGAAGAAAATAACCTTCTTCTTCCCTAAAATCTCTACTAAATGCACAAAATCCACATTGTTTGATACAGACATTTGTAAAATTGATATTTCTGTTTACCACATAAGATACAACATCTCCTACTCTTCTCTTTCTTAGTTCATCAGCAACTAATCCAACTAAATGAAAATCAATTCCAGATGTATTGTAAAGTTCTAGTCCTTCTTTTGCAGAGATTTCTTTTTCTGATAATGCTTTGTTTAGAATTTCTGATACTACTGGATCTGCATTTTTGAATAGGATATCTATATTCATTGTCATCTCCAATACTCCTCTTTTACTAGACCCTCTTCATTTTGCATATCTTTCATTTTTTCTTGTAGCTCTTTACTAATAAAAGAAAAGAATTCTGGATATATTGGAAATCTACACTTCAAGTCAAACCCTGCATTTTTTGAATT
Source organism: Candidatus Nitrosopumilus sp. (assembly GCA_016125975.1). GTDB lineage: Archaea > Thermoproteota > Nitrososphaeria > Nitrososphaerales > Nitrosopumilaceae > Nitrosopumilus. The sequence goes on along the minus strand of JAEFCZ010000043.1, from coordinate 2,257 downwards.
CTCATTCACTTTAGATATATCTGGCCAAGAAAATTCAGGATTTACAAAGTCGGGAGTCAATGGTGAAATTCCTCCCCAATCATTAATTCCCACTGACAAAAAACTTTGATAAGATCTTGGAGATAAATTTGGAGGGATTTGTATATTCATTTTTGGCATGATAATTCTAGATAGTGCTACAATTATTTTGAAATATTTTTCATCAGCTGATGGTTTATCTTTCATTCTAGTGTCTTGTTTTGGTTGAAAATTTTGCAAGATCACTTCTTGAATATTTCCATATTTTTGATGTAATTCTTTGATTGCTACTAATGAATCAATAATCTCTTCTATGGTTTCACCGATTCCTACAAGAATTCCTGTAGTCATTGGAATCTGTAGCTTCCCAGCGTTCTCTAAAATCTCTAATCTTGCTTTTGGTCTTTTGCTTGCTGCCAGAAAATGTGGCATTCCTTTTTCTGTTAATCTGTCACTGATATTTTCAAGCATTAAACCCATTGATACGTTTGTTTTCTTTAATTCCTTCATCTCGTCAAAATCTAGATTTCCTGCATTGGTATGTGGGAAAAGTCCTTTTTCTAATGCTAATTCTGATGCATGAATTATATATTCTGATGTTGATGCAAATCCATTTTCTTTTAACCAATCTCTTGCTTCTTGATATCTTTGTTCAGGTTGTTCGCCTGTAACAAATAATGCCTCTACACATCTGTATCTTTTTGCAAGATCAAGTAATTCTGTAATCTGTTGTTTTGACATTAATGATAATTTTTCTTCTCCTGGTTCTGCTTTGTATGTACAATATGAGCAACTATCTTTGCAGAGATTAACAATATTGAAGAATGCTTTTTTTGAAAATGTTACTGTGTTTCCTTTGTATTTTTCTCTTAAAACTTTGGCAGTTGAAAAAAGTTCAATTGGATCTTTTAATGCATATTGGTAAATTTCTAAAATATTGTGATGTGAAATTTCTTTATTGTCTAAAACATTGTTTAAACTCTCAGAATTCAAGACAAGTTTGCTCAACAGATTGAGTTCTTGACTATGAGTATTTATGCTTGTATCGAACTAATTTCCATTTGGTCTTTCTTGAAGAATAATTGAAATATCTGTAGTTCTACCATCTCTTAAAACCTCTAGAATCATCTCATCTCCAACTGATTTTGCTCTTTGAAGGTGGATCAAAATATCATCAATTTTCCTTACCTCAATTCCGTCAACTGATAAAATAATATCTCCTCCCATTGGATAGTTTATTCCATCCACATCAATTGTTTTGTCTGACCCAATCATTCCTGCTTTTGATGCTGGACTGTCTTCACTTACAGTTACTACTAAAAATCCTACTGCATCTTGAAGTTCTAAAACTTTGGCTAAATCTGGATCAATATCTCTTCCTGAAATTCCTATCCATGGATGTTTGTATTCTCCATCTTCGATTAGTGTTGGAATTATTTTTGCGACTGTTTGTGATGGAATTGCAAATCCTACACCTGTAAATTCACCTGTTGCTGATTGAATTGCTGTGTTAATCCCAACTACTTCTCCTCTCATATTCAATAACGGTCCTCCAGAGTTTCCTGGATTGATAGCTGCATCCGTCTGAATTACATCTGGAATTGAATATCTTGATTCTAATGGGAGTAATCGACCTAATTGACTTACAATTCCTGAAGTCATAGAACCCGACAATCCAAATGGATTTCCAATTGCGGCTATAGGTTCCCCTACTTTGAGATTTGAAGAGTCTCCAATTAGTAATGGACGTAATAATGTAAAATCCGCATTAACTTTGATAACTGCCAAATCTGTAAATTCATCCACTCCTATAATCTCTGCATTATATGATCTTCCATCAAGAAATGTCACTACAACTTTTCGCGAATCGTCAATGACATGTGCATTTGTAATTACATGACCATTTTTATCAAAAACAAAACCTGAGCCAACACCCCCTACAGAATCTAAAGTGTCTCCTCTCTGAACATTTACTCTTACCACTCCTGGCTCTGATTTTTCAAATATTTCAATTAATGATAATTCATTTTTGTATAATGGAGTAGTTTCTCCTACCGTACTTGGACTGTGACCATTACTAACTATGATGTCTGGTTTTACTGATTCTGGTGGTGATACAAATAACACTGCAAAAATCACTATTGCAATCGCAGCTCCTATAGCCCCACCTACAAACATTCCTGATTTGTCCATGAGATTTTTTATTCCTTATTTTGTATCTAAAAGGTTTGCTATACAC
>JAEFCZ010000048.1 GCA_016125975.1 Candidatus Nitrosopumilus sp. | reverse complement strand
AAAAATCATTTTTCATGAATCCGATCAAAATAATGAATTCATTATAACAAGGATTGAAACATAGAACGGATAAACCATAATTATGGTCTAAACTGGACTAGATGCAATTGCTAGTGGATATATTATAAAGATCTCACATGCTACCAAACTATGTATTTAACGATCCATAATGGCAAAAATGCTGAAAATATAGCAAAAATGCCAGTAATCAGTACTTTTTAAAAAACAGCCTGTTATTATGTAATAACTCTCTTTTGGATGTGAAATGATTTGATAAAAAAAATAATTGCCTCAGGTATAATTGGAATCGTAATCATTGTAGCTTTGGCTGTTGCTTTTTCAACTGATGTAGAACCACAACCCGAACCTGCCCCTGAATCTGATCCAACATATTTGATGCAAGGAGTCACTCAACTTGATGTTATGACTGGAGGCGATGTTATAATGCCCACCAAAGTTTCACGTCCTGGTTGTGAGGAGATAGACCAATGTTACATTCCATCTGAAATTACAATTAGTGCAGGAGAGTCTGTAACGTGGGTAAATGAGGATTCAGCATTTCATAGTGTTACATCTGGATTTTATGACGCGCCACAAAATCTTTTTGATAGTGGATATATGGATCCTTTTGAATCATACACGCTTACTTTTGATGAATCAGGAACTTTTGATTATTTTTGCACACTACATCCTTGGATGGAAGGACAAGTTATTGTTGAATAAAGGTACCCGAGGGAGTCGAACCCCCTTGTATAGGCTTTGCAGGCCCACGCATAACCGTTCTGCCAGAGTACCGTTTTGAAAAACACAAAATGAACAATTAAACTCTTGTGATAATGCCACACCACATCCTCAATCGTAAAAGGGTTCAAATCTCAAAATATTCAGAATTATCAAAAATGATTTTCAAGCCTGACAATTGTATTAGCATTTATTTGATTTCTTGTGTATATTATACTGAAATGAAAAAATTATTGTTTCCATTACTTATTATTTTGATTATTTCCATACCTGTTGCAATTGCAGATGATGATGAATCTGATACCGTGTTTATGGTGTCTACAATGTTTTTGGGTCTTTCTGGACCTCCGTTAGAACGTGCACCTGTAAGCAATCCTAGAATATCTGATCTTGATCATTATACAGTAAACCATCCTGTTATTGAAGAACAAGTTTTACTAACATCTGATATCACTAATCAACAAAATCGTGAACAGCCTTTTGTTTGGATTGCACAAATCATTGACAGCGAAAAAAAACCCAAGCGTTATCTTGGATAAATGGAACTTTGAACCCTCAATCCTCCTTCAGTCCTACTACATCATGGATTCCAAAGACTTCTGGTGAATACCAAGTTGTGTTCTTTGTATGGGAAAGCATTAACAATCCTACTGCATTGTCACCTCCAATTGAATTAGATTTTACAGTATTAGATGAAAATCCTGTTGCACATAATTATGAAACACTTACACCTGCTGATCTTCTGAAAAGACAAAATATGATTGAAGAATTAAGAACAGTTACTAGAGAAAACAGCATGGAACATCTATCTGATGATGCCCATGAATTTGTAGTATCTGAAGTGTTAAAAAATAATCAGGTCTCTTCAGTTCTTGCAGGCTATGCATACAATGTGGAGTGTTGTTCCTTTTCAGTAGACAGACAAAATCCAACTCTTAACCAACATGTGGGATTAAAATTCCTTGTCGAAGAAAAATATCTTTTTGTTACTGTAATTTTTGACTTGAAACAAGAAAAGATAACTACAATTCTAAAAGGCTCCAGTAATGGATTTTCTATAGTGCCTATTGATGATTAAAATGAAAACTAGATTCAAAATTTTACTTGTAATTAGTATATTTGTGATGTTTTACTTTGCATTAATTCCTGGATTTCAGATTTGTGTTGATTCTGAAGAAGATTGTAGTATTTGGAGAGAATTAATCCTTTTGACAAGACCAGTTGTAACATCCAATGAAAGTATTTGGAATACTGGTGATGGGGTTAGTTCGTGGGCAGGAACTGTTAATGGAATGGAAGATCCTTCGCTAGAAGATCAAATAACGCAAAACACTCCATTTATTGTGACTATGATTGTTCTACCATTTGTAATAATTGGGTTTGTTGTGGTGTGGGATAGAAAATGAAAACTAAAACCGCAATAATCAGTGGAGTTATACTTGCAGCTGTACTGTTTGCAGGATTTTCTTCATTCTTTATGTTCCCAAATCCCACCTGTCCTGCCGGAACTGTTCTAAAAAATGATATTTGTGTAATTGATGCCGATTATGCTAGGAATTATGATTACAAGATTACTGGCGACCAGGCAGGAGCTGGTTCTCACACAAAATCAGAACTAATCTTTACTCGAACCACTACTGATGAACCATTAGTCGTAGACTCTACTGAATTGACTAAAGACCTGTATCATACTGAAAATATCATGTTCTGGGATTGGCAAATTCACACTTTGGAAAATTTTGTTTTTGTTAGCTGGATAACTTCAGAGCAAACTTGGGGTGATGTGTTTTTGGCGGTAAGTGATGATTACGGTGAGACATTTGATGTAAAAAATATCAGTCAAAGTAAAAACTATGTTTTTCAATACAAAATAGACTTTTCAGATGAGATAGTATATCTTACATGGCAACAAAATTTCAAAACCGAAGAGAACCGAACCCTTCAACATATCTATTTTACAAAATCTAATGATTTTGGAAAATCATTTGGTGAGCAAACATTACTAAGTTCGTTTGACAGATTTGCACACGAATTTGATTTGGAATCATTTGGAGATAATGTGTTTGTAACCTGGAGAGAAGATGTAGAACCCAGTGATATGTATAACGTTTGGTTTGCAACAAGCACTGATAAGGCAGAATGGTTTGATAAGAAAGCAAAACTATTAGCTGGACATGTTGATGTGGATTCTTTTGATGATGTTTTGCATCTTACATGGGTTTCAGTTGAAGATGACACTGAAATTTGGTATGCGTACAGTGAAGATTTAGGACAAACACTACATTCTAGAATTGTTTTTGATGCTGATTGGAAACTCAGCCCTTATGCTGACCGTCCAATTCCAAAAGTTTCTGCAGGTGATGAAATCTTCATTGACTTTGAAATAAAAAATGCAGACGGAGAAAAAATGCATTACAAAATTCCTATAATTGATGAAGATGAGCAGGAAGTTGACTGGTCAGATATTACATTAATGAAACCAAACAGTGTGGAATTCTTCTATTACCCTGATCCTCAGGATAAAGAGGACACACATCAGTTATTCATGCTAATTAGGCTGCCTGAGTGGATGGGTGGTGCAGAAAATGATGTTTCTGCATTTAGGGCATACAGTGCCAAGGCTCTGGATGATCCGTGCATTGTAAAGTATTGGCCTGATGTAGGACGTCAACGAATTGAGAATCCCTGTCAAGGTGCAATGTACAGAGTAATTGATGGTGCCATAACTTATGGTGCAACACATAGAACAACTGCAATGACTGCACTTCCTTATCTTGAACTCTCAATTGATAACAATGGAATGATGTATGTCGAACCTCCCACATTTACTCCATCTGAAAATGGCGTGATTGCATATGGTAGAAACATGTCATTAGATGAAATACGCGAAAACTCTGAATTTCTTGCCGAATCATTTGCAAAACACTATCCAAAGTACCCTCCTATTCCAACCGAGTTTGCTGGTTACACTTTGTCTGAAATTACTCCTGAAAACCATTCTACTACTGTAAGATACTTGGATTTTCCAAACAAAGTTGGTTATGTCACTTTGATAGTGGGAACTGGATATATACATCCCGATTTTTCAAAATCTGATGTAGAATATTGGCAGATAGGTGACACTGAAATCAAAATTACTGGAACTGCAATGGATGAAGACAATGATACACATGAATACTTTAGAACATATGAAATAACATTTAGAGACGGATACTATTACATGATAGAAGGAAAAAATATAGAGTTTCTCAAACAATCAATTGTTTCAAATTTTTTCCCAGATTTTGAATATGATGATTTATTTTTACTTTCAGATAATATTGAAAAATAAAATTTTTGTTAGATCATGAAAACTAAATACATTATTTCATCTGTAATTGGAATTGCAATTCTACCTGGAATTATATTTGCACTAAATTATGATTACTCTCCACCATCACCTGTATTTGAATCCCAATTAACTCAAGTAATGGATTATTGCAATGACACATCACCTGTAAAAAATGCCATTTTGTATTACCATTCAAATGAAACTCATTCAATTGACAATATTGATTGTGCATGGAAATTGCATCAAACTTATCCTGATTCAGAAATTCTTTGTATTCCCTATGTTGACAAGTGGGTTACTGGTGAAGAATGGCGAAATCAAACTCATATTTTCAACAAAGATAGTTGTATGTGGGAAAAAGACCCTGATTATGATGAATTAAACTCTAAAGGATGCCCACAATTCTGTCCAAAGGACGCTAGAACCTATGAATTGGAGACTGATTCGGGGAATTTTACAATAAATTATTCCATTTATGGAGCAGTAATTCAGTCGATCGAAAAAACCTCTAATGGAATTTTGGATATTCAAATTGGAGTATTTCGTGACGGGGAACTAAAAATCACTATTCCTGATTCTCTAATTGTTGATTCATCTCAAGATTGGGGTGGGAGTTATGTTGTACTTGCAAATGGAATAGAGCTTGGATATGCCGCTGTAATTGGAGAGTCTGAACAAACCCTACAAATCCCTCTTTTATCAGGTACTGAAATAATTCAAATTCTTACTACATATCGTATCTCTGGAACTTCTGAAGATGATCATGTTGTAGGAATAGTGAATTGGCTTGCAGAAAACCATTCTACCAATGGTCATGTTGCAATTCAAGTAATTGATTCAGACATGAATCAAAACCCTGATGAAGTTGAAAAATTTGAGATTCACATTTGGTCTGATTCAGATCCTAATGGAATAACTCCTAGTATTTATGAAACAGATGTTGATACTGGAATATTTCAAAGCAACATCTATTTTTCTGAGAAACCCTCAAATGGACAACGATTACATACACTTGAAGAAGATCTAGTGTTTGCATCATATGAAGACCATACATTACCTTCATCTTCAAATAATGAGAACCTGGCTATTCTTGATTCTATGATAATTTAAAAAACATTTGTCAATTCTGATGAGAAACAAAATTTTATTCGAATAGATGATCCATCATTTACTAGACAAAGCTTGCAGACAGGAGAAACAATATCTCCATCAGGAACATTTACTTCTATAATAATTGGTAGTCTTGGTCCCATTCTAATTGTGTTTTTTTATTGTGATTTATGCAATCAAAAAAAGAAAAGAAAAAACTGAATCAAAAAAAAAAAAAGGGGGGGGGGTTGTCTAATTCTTGATAACAGAAATATTATCTATTGACTACAAACTCGGAATTTGGGTTGTTCTGGGTGGAATACTAGCAATTGCAATCGCTTCCACTCTAATTAATCATAATAAAAAGAAAAAATCCAATCAAGAGATATGCATTTCATGTAGAGGTATTGGTTTTATGCCTACATACACCAGCAAACCCATTCCACCATGCAAACGATGTAATGGTACAGGATATGTGAAGAAAAAATGAAACAATATGAAAGAGGATATGGATTGCCACCTGATGGCGTTATAGGATTCGTTGAGAAAAGAAAATGAGAATTGAAATCGAAGTTGCAATAATTACAGTAATTGTTCTTTTAGGGATTGTTGGAGTATTTTATCTAATCATGTATTTACCCTGGGATTTTTACTTTGAATGTTTACAACATGGAATGATTCCTTATGGTACTCGATCTCAACATTCGTGTCATCAAATTCAAGACTATATGACTATACTATTTGCTGAAAATTAGAATAAAAATTAGGAGAGGAACTTATCCTCTTCCCATGGCAGCATACTTTCCATTGCGACCTCTTACAAAAAATGCAGTAGCAATTCCACCAAACACGCCTGTAGATAGTATCAAGGCACCAAGGACTCCGTCTGCTGCAAACATTGGTGTTCCAGAACCTGTACTAGGGTTTTCACTTGCAATTCTGACTCGATCTTCTGAAAGTTTGAGATAGTCCTCAAAACCTGTATGTCCAGAAGATGAAATGTGTTGTGCAAATGCAAGGCTACTAACAGAAGGTAATATCAAAACGCTTAACATTACTCCTGTTATGACTATTTTTTTTCCACTCATTGAATTAATTACGTGAATTTTGCATAAAGGGTTTGATGAAATTTTTGTTTTACTAATCCTTACATACTATATTGTCCTATATTGTGCACCTATGAACAATGAGAATTCTAAAACTCTGGATGCTGTAAATATTTTTTCCTTAGATGATGAAAAAATGAAAATTCTGGCCAAAGTTATTTCAAACAAATCAAGTATATCCATTTTGAATCTGTTGTTTGATAATGAAATGACTGCAAATGAAATTGCTCAAAAAACAAACATGTCCTTGCAACTAGTAAAACATTATTTAGAAAAAATGCAAAAAATTGAACTAGTATGTGTTTCAAAAATTGAAAAAAACTCAAAGGCACGTGATATGAACTATTACCGAGCTTCAAAACTTGCAATTGTAATTACTCCATCAAAGATTACAGAAAAAACAAAACAAAGCAAATTGTTACTACGTTCATTTAACTCAATATCTAAAGTGTTTGGAATGGGAATTGTTTCTGCAATAACTGCTATGTCTTTAATTGTTGTATCTGCTGAAAGTAGATTGCTTGAACCAATACAAAGCTGGTATTCTCAGTTTGACTTACCTATCAAAATCCTAGGAACCGGTATTGCAAACTCTATGGATGAGTCACTGTATTTGGCAAAGACAAAAGTAGAATCAGTGGTATCTAACCCTGGCGCAGGTTCTGGAACTCCATATCTTGATCCATATACTGGGGTATCTGAATTGGTAGGGTCTGATTTTGTAATTACGCTCTCAATACTAGCAGGAGTAGGTGCGGTATTGTCGTTTGTATTTTTCAATAATGTAATACGAACATATCAAAAAATAGATGAATGATTTGTATCCTCTTTGAATTTGAATATAAATAGACAAATACGTACTTCTATCATGAAATATTTCATTTTATTTGGAATTCTGATTTTATCAATAACTCTAGTTGCAAACTATGATCCTATTTTTGCATCCGATGAAAAATCTCATCATGATAAATCCATGGGACAGCATGGAATGAAAGGTAACATGATGGGACATCATCACATGTCATACAAGGGAATGTGCGCAGCTGGATTTGCAGACCTTGATGGGATGTGTGTGTTCGATGATAGATGTGGACCTGGGGCTTATGCTGGCAGGGTCTGTATGATGGATGGTGTCATGAAAGAATACCTAAGACCACACCACCAGAAATATGCTGGAATCTCTGTTGATAACATTATTTGTGCTGAAGGAAAACACTTGATGTTTAAAAATCACAATGCATCTCCTGCATGTGTTAATTCTGACTCTGTTGAAAAACTAAAACACAGAGGATGGCAATCTGAAAAACCACCTATGGCTTGTACCTTGGAGTATATGCCAGTATGTGGGGTGGATGGTGTAACATATGGAAATATGTGTAGTCTCAATGCAGAACATATGGCATTCAAACATTCTGGTGAATGCATCATTTCATCTATGGATTCAAAAGAATCATCTTCATTATCTTCAAGTGAACTGGAACAACAAATGACACTTGATCCTAATCTGATAGTCATTGATATGAGAGACCCAAATTCCTATATGGATGGCCACATTGCAGGTTCTTACGTTGATGTAATGGAAGGTGCAACACTTGATAAAAGAATCAAAACAATGTTTAGTAGAATTCCTGAAGTAGCACAAAGCATCCATGTAGTACTTGTTGGTGATTCTCAAAAACAAGCATCAGATTCAGCACAAATAATGAATGATGCAGGTATACAAACATCTTATCTTGTAGATGGAATAGAGTCATGGAATGAAAACCTTTCAACAAAGATGACTTCAACTGTAACATCTTCAGAAGAACTGTATCAACAATTACAAAATCAAGATGACGTTTATCTTCTTGATGTCCGAGAACCCTCAGAATTAGAAGTCATTATGATTTCAGGAAGCAAAAATATCCACTAGCAGATGTTTTCATTGAAGAAAATTTGTCTGAGATTCCAACTGATAAACCAGTAGTAGTTATTTGTGGCTCTGGCAATCGTGCAACTATTGCAACATATGAGTTAGCACAACATGGAATTGACTTTCAGGTTTTAGAAGGCGGTATTCAAGCATGGGATACATATCTGGATGAAAACAATCTACCTAAACAATGAAAATTTACACTGCAGTGAATTCTAACTAAAAAACCCATGATTGAAAATCATGTTTTCTCTTTTAATATATAATCTGGAGAAAAACGAAACAGAATATGACTAAAAGAATAATGGTTTGTTTGGATGGCTCTAAAAACTCCTTACGTGGATTAGACAAAGCAATCTCGTTTGCAAAACAATCTGATACTGTAATTATTGGTGTTCATAGTGATACTAGTTTTAGTGCTTTTTCTGCTGTTAGAACACCCATACTTCCAACTAAAAAATGGAAACAGGAAGCAAAAAAATTGATGAATGTTGCAAAAAAGAAAGCAGAAAAAAGCAATATTGAATTTGAAGGAATTGTTATTGGCGGTCATACTTCGGGCATTGATTTGACCACATTTGCCAATAATCCTGCAAATAGGATTGATCAGATTGTTATAGGCTCTAGAGGAATGGGATTTCCAAAAGAACTATTTTTTGGAAGCACATCTAATTTTGTCTTACACAAAGCAAAGGCTCCTGCAACTATCGTAAAATAATGACAAGTACTTTTTGGTAATTCTTTAAATGCGAAGATATCTTAAGATATGTATGGATTCAAGAATTACACTCTTTACAGTACTTGCACTTGCTGCAGTATTTGCAATGGCACTTCCAATGGATTCTGTTTATGCACAAACCACTGATATTATGCCAGATGGTGAAGGTGGAGACGGTGAGGGAAAATCTTGTCCCTTCAAAAACAAAACTGCATCAGTTAACACCGGTTTGAATATCTGAATCTAAACTATGTCTTTAGATTGAACGTAAAAGTTGAATTTAAAATATAGAGTATTATATGTCTTGTATGTCGTTTCTAGAAAAGAAGAGAACAAAGGAAGAATACTTTGGAAAGAATCCACCAAAAGCAAGTCTTTGATAAATTCCACTAGAATAGTTATTGATAATTTTGATAAGTTCTGTAAGTCTGAATATACACATGATTCTGATGATGTGATTAATGAATTGCTTAGTTTTGATGTAACAAAACTAGAAGACAGCACATGTGATCTATATCAGAACTGGATAAATTATAATGCCAAAAATGGGATATCTGCAAAGACTCTCAAAGTATATTTTTCACTTTTAAAGTCATATTTACACTATAGAGGAATCAAAGTATCTGAAAAAGATATTAAAACAAATGTTAGTCTACCTAAAGTAATTCACGAGAAAAAGCATCCTTTGAGCATGGAACAGATTCATGAGATTCTGAAAATTGCAAATTATCACAAAAAGAGCCTTTACCTTGCATTGCTATCTTCTGGAATGAGAATAGGTGAAGCAGTACAAATAAGAAAAAAAGATCTTGAAATTTTGGGACAACGAATAACAATTAACATTCCTGCACAATTTACAAAGACAAAGACCTCACGAACTGTCTACATTTCAATTGAATCCTCAAAAATGATCCTAGGTAAACTCAAAGAGTTAGATGATGACTCGTTGATTTGGGGAACAAATCCAGATTATAATACTTCGGTCTTTGCAGAGGATTCGGCATTTTCCAGATATGTTGATAAGATTGGACTTGGAGTGCGTTATGAATCAGGAACCAGAAAGATAACACTTCATTCCTTTAGAGCATTTTTCTTTACAAAGTCTGCAAGAATTCATGGAGAAAATTATGCTCATATGATGACTGGACATGGTGGGTATTTGATGGAATATGACCGATTAACTGATGAGGAAAAATTAGAAATGTATTTGGAATTGGAACCTAATCTGTTAGTATATGACCAGACCATTAACGAACAAAAGATAAAGAAATTACGTGATGCAAACACAAAGTTAACTGATCAACAGATAACTATTGAAGATCAGGAAAAGAGACTCAAGAAACTAGAAGAAATGCTGTATTTGGAAAGGAATTTTCAGAGAGAAAAATAATGACTGAGTTTGCGCTTAAAAAATATTTTACAATCAAATGCAAGGTGTTTCTGTTTTTGCCTTTATTGATATTTATCCATAATTTTAGTGCAAAATAAAAACTGACTCTTTCAGATCAACTTATTTTAATTCTAATTTTTCTTCTACGTAATCTCTAAAAATATCTAGTTCCTTGCAATCATGACAAACTTTGACAAAAATCAAATTATTTTTCTCATCGTCTCCTTTCATCAATGCCACTTTGCATTTGTGGGGACATGAAAATCTTCTAATTGGTAAAACTGTTAACTTATCTTTCATTTTTCTTGATAATGATTTTCGTTGGGGATTCAAGTTAAAATCAAGAAATGATCTTTGTATTAAAAGAGATTGAACATCCATCTATTGCATGTTTGTGTCTAATTTGTGGCAGGCTGAATTTTCAGCTATGGACAATTTTTGAAAAACCTCATTCTCAGTTTGTATGGTGTTTGGTTTATGATTATGTTGCAACCGTTACAAATGGGAATTATGTTAAAACCTACAATTACAATCATATTGTCCTGTCAATCATACAAATTAATCAAAAATTAAATCATTTTTTACCATTATTTAATTCCGAGATTTACTGGATTTCATATTTATTTTTCCTGTAAATTCACATGATTTCGAAAATATTTTTTACTATCATGATTGGTATTTTTAATGAATCTAAAATAAAGACAATATTGTATCTGGCCTAAAGGGATTTGCTACTGTAACGTCCTTTTTTAGGTTCCATTATGCCTAGAATCTTGTTTGATGTTAGTATTTTGTGATTTGATTTGTTAGAATATTAAACTGATTTTGTGAATCTTGCTCAGTATGGAATCACTTGGTTTCACTTCTATTATTTTGAGTTGTATGACTGATAAAGAAGTAATATTCTCGTAAAACAGGATATTGAATGAAAAAATAATTAATCCTGTTGTGGTGGGATTATTAACAATAGGAGGTTGATTTCTAATTGCAATTTTTACACCTGGAAGTTTTTTGTTGTATCCTGTTTTTGAAATAACTCCTGACGAAACAATGTCTGAAGTTCTAAATCACAAATTAGATTTACTCACAATAAAAAATACAGGATGAATTCAAGCCAAAGATGTAGAAATTGACATAAGTGCTGTATTTGCAGAATCAAAAATAGTTAAAACGATATGCCCTGAAGGAGATATAATTAGAAGTATAAATTGGGAACAGACACATGAAGTGAAACTTGACAGGTTATCAATAAATCTTGAATGTACAATTGGATTAATTCAAAATTCTAACTCTACCTTTTATGATGTAGTGGTGACCGCAGATAATGCACCTGCACAAAAATGGTTTGGAGAAACTCAAACAACCAAAACTCTATCAAATCCACAAGATTGGATATCCATTACATTGGCAATAGTTGGTATCATGGCAGGAATAATCACCTCATTAATTCAATGGAATGCAAATAAAAAAGAAAAACGATTCAAACAACGTGAAAGCGAATTTGATCCAATGACTTCTGAATATTGCCCCAAATGTGGTTCAAATGAACTATCTAGATCATCTGAAATGGATCCAAAAAGAGATGATGTGTACTATGCAATATTATGTACAAAATGTGGATGGCATGATCATGGAGAACTCTAAACTACTATTTCCCATTTCTCTGATCGATTTTTTTATCCCGAGAATTCATTACTTTTTTCTACGCCCTCTACATTCCTTCATCAAGTCAATAAATGACATGATTCTAAAACAATCTCAGAAATTTAACCTAATTCAAATCCTAATTATATGCGACTTCTACTATCATGATCTGTATTTTAGCTCAAGAATCTTCATGAGATAACTACCATTTTGGATCTGAAAATATAGAGATGTTTTAGAAATTAGTCGTCAGTAGCAAGATCATCTAAGAGTTTAGAATATTTCTCGATGAGTTCATCAGTAATTTTCTCATGTTTTGGGCTCATACTTATTCATCCTTTCTGATATATATAAAAACAACTGCTTCATAATAGTTGGTTCAAGGTCACGTTGATGTTTCTTAATCTCACTTAACATTTCTCTTAATTCTGTATTTTCTTCTTCTGAACTAATATCTAATTCATAACCATTATCACGTAGAAATGTTCCTGCTGCAACGATCGAAGTTCTCCTATTACCAT
>JAEFCZ010000093.1 GCA_016125975.1 Candidatus Nitrosopumilus sp. | reverse complement strand
TGCATTTGGTATGTTGTTTGTATTAAGCATGGCAAATTAAAAAACGATTAAGAAAAACAAAAACAATCTTAGAATTTTATGCTGAATATGTTTAACAAATTATCATATTTCTCCTTGGGGCAAAAAATAGATTGAAAAATACAAATTCAATAACATTGTACACTAACCATGGAAAAAATTTGTTGGGCAAATACTGATAATTTTGATGAAGCAGAATTTGTCATAATTGGGATTCCTGATGAATCGCAGTCACATGCATTGAGAAAAGGAACAGAAGAAGCACCATCTAAAATTAGACAAATCTCCAACTTGCGTGACTCTTTTGAACGAGATAGACAAATCTCTCTTGGTCGTCCTTTTCAAGGAACAGAAAAAAAAATTCATGATATTGGAAACATTAATCGAGAACAGATTGAAAACATCTATGATAAAATATCTGCATCCTCAAAAATCCCTGTCTCAATTGGTGGTGATCATTCCATTACAAGACAAATAATTAACACAATGGCAAAAAAACATGGAAAGATCTCTCTAGTGTATTTTGATGCCCACCCTGACTTTGTAAGTTCGACTACCCGCTACTATGGCTCTGTAGTAAATGATGTTTTTTCAAATATTGAAGTTTCCTCCAGCGTACAAATAGGAATTAGAACTCCAGAACAAGAGGAACTGGACAACATCAAAAAATTCAATATCGAAGTGATCACACCTTTTGATATACAAGAACAAGGAATCAGGCAAGTGGCAAACTCTGTAACAGACAGATTAGGCGATAAGGTGTATGTTTCATTTGATATGGATTGCATTGATCCTGCATATGCTCCTGGCGTTTCTGTTCCTGTTCCTATGGGTTTGAACAGCACAGATGCAGTCTATCTGTTAAAACAGATTGTAAAAAAAGGTATTGTAGGTATGGATGTGATGGAAGTCTGTCCCAGTTTTGATATAAAAGATAGAACGTCCCATCTGGCTTCTAGAATAATTTCTGAGGTTCTTTACTCGTCAGGAGAGGCATAACTTGTCTGACTTTCAAAACGAATACACATGGGGCAAAACTGTTGCAAATAATTCCACTGAAAAGTTTCAAGAAAATTTTGACAGAGCAGTTGATAAAGTCAGAGAAAATCTTGGACAAAAATATCCGATAATAATTAACGGGCAAGAAATCTATTCTGATGACTGCTTTACAGTTAGATCTCCTTCTGATACTGGAATTATTGTGGCAGAATTTCCAAAAGCATCTGTTCATGACACAAAAGATGCCATATCTAGTGCAAAAAACTCATTTGAAAAGTGGAGCAGAACTACATACCAAAAAAGAGTAGAAATATTCAAAAATTGTGCAGATGTATTTTCCAAACAAAAATTCTTTTTGGCAGCACTAATGACATTTGAGAATGGAAAGAATCGTCTTGAAGCTATGGGTGATGTTGATGAAACAATAGACTTTATGAGATTTTATGCACTGCAACTAGAAAAAAACCGAGGATTCTGCAAACAAACTGCTCATCCAAATCCTCATGAGCAAACTCAGACAATTATGAAGCCTTATGGTGTGTGGGGAGTCATTGCACCATTTAATTTTCCTTCTGCAATTGCAATCGGTATGACTACTGCTGCACTAATCACAGGAAATACTGCTGTGCTAAAGCCTGCAAGTGATGCGCCATTGTCATCATTCCAGTTTGCAAAAATTATTCATTCAGAAATTCCAGATGGTACAATCAACTTTGTAACAGGTTCTGGAGGAGTAGTTGGCAAAACTATCCTTGAAAGCAAGGATATTGATGGCATAGCATTTACTGGATCTCGCGAGGTTGGCATGAAAGGATTTCAAGAGTTTACAAAATCAACTGCAAAACCTTTCATTTCTGAAATGGGGGGAAAAAATCCTGCAATTGTAACAAAACATGCTGATTTGGACAAATCTGCTGAAGGAATAATGAATGCTGCTTTTGGATTTGGTGGACAAAAATGCAGTGCATGCTCTAGGGTTTATGTTCAAGATGACATTGCTGATCAATTCATCTCAAAGATTGTTGAGAAGACAAAGAAATTGGTAATCGGAATGCCTTGGAAAAAAGACGTGTTCTTGGGCCCTGTAATTAACAAAGATGCAAAAACAAAATTTGAGAATGCTGTGACTCTTGCAAAACAAGATGGGGAGATTCTTACAGGTGGAGCAGTCATGACATCCTCGGAGCTTGTGAATGGTTACTTTGTAGAACCTACAATAGTTGCAAAATTACCTGATGATCACAAACTTGTCAAAGAGGAATTATTCTTGCCATTTTTGTGCATTCAAAGATACGGTGCGTTTGATGATGCAATCAAACTTGCAAATCAGACAGAGTATGGACTGACTGCAGGGATTTTTAGCAATGATGACAAACAGCTAGAAGAATTCTTCTCAAAAATTCAAGCAGGAGTTTTGTATGCCAATCGTTTTGCAAGTGCGACAACTGCCGCATTGGTTTCTAGCCAGCCTTTTGTCGGATGGAAACATTCAGGTTCTACTGGAAAGGGGGCAGGTGGTGAAAACTATTTGCAACAATTCATGCACTGTCAGACTCAGACTCGCTGTGATTGAATCAACGAACTTCCCAGCAGCAGTATGTTTCTTTTTCTTTCCTTGATTCGTCTGACTGAATATGGCAACCAATTCACGCCATATGGAATGTAATCTGAAATGACAAACTTCTTTTTAATCAGTTTGGATTTTAGCTCTTCTCTTATTCCTTTTAGCATCTGAAACTCAAATTTTTTGGGATACTTTTTTGAAAGGTTTTCCGCCTTTTTTATGATTTTTACGTCATGTGATGCTATTGCAAACTCATTGCCGTTTTTGAATAGCATTCTCATAAGTTTAATGTAATTTTTATCCACATCCTCTTTTGATTTGAAAGATATGTTTGCTTTTTCTTTGTATGCTCCTTTTACCAGACGTATCTTTGCCCCAATTTGCAACAAATCATTTAGATCATTTTCTGTTCTCTTAAGATTCGCTTGAAGGGCAATTCCAAGTCTTTCGTATTTTGTAAAGTATGCATTGTAGATTTCTATTGTCTCGTCTGTATGCTCTGTGGATTCCATGTCCAACCAAACAAAGACATGCGCATTGCGGGCCTTTTGTATTATTTTTTCAAAGTTACGGTAACATTCTTTCTGGCTTATTGAAAGACCTATCTGAGTTGGTTTTATTGATATTGCTCCACGAACCTTCCATCTTCTAAACGAGTTTATGATTTTTTGATACTCGTCTGTTGTTGACGAAATCTGTCTTTTTGAAGTATGGTACTCTCCGAGTTTGTTGATGATTGCATGTCGTCCTGATTGATATGCATCTTTTGCTGATGCTAAAGCATCATCTATGGAATTTCCTGCTATCCACTGTTTTGCTATTTTAAACAAAACTTTTTCCATCAACTGTGTGCCGGTTACCATAGTGAATTTTTGGTGTACGTAATTATATGATTTTAGATTAATTGCTGATTGACCACAAAGAAGAAATCTGATGGTTTCATATTGTTGTAGTGGACAAGGCCTTTGTTTTGATAACCTGCGAACCTGGAAAAGAACCATCTATCCTAGAACGATTACGACAGATGAAAAATGTGGTTGATGCCCAAGGAACATATGGCGTTTATGATATTGTAGCAAGAATAGAATCTGATGAGAAATCCCAACTTGATAATATCATCTCTGACCAAATCAGAAAACTAGATGATGTTAATTCTACTCTGACCCTTATTCCTACTGCACTTGGGGATGTGACATCCAATTTGCCTGAGATAACGCCAGATGTAATTCCCGAACAGAAAAAGCCATTGGAAGAACAATCTTCAGAAGAGGAGAATGATGATTTCAATGACGAGTATGAAGAAGAATGATCAGGAATTGTAAATGCCAATACCCAGTAAACTGTATTTGACGTGTAAACTAGGTGGTATCAAACTAGAAGTGCGATGCCCCACGATCAAATGATGTCATTTTCAACAAATTTCACACCAAAACGCATCTTGAAATCTCATTTTAGATCCCTTGCATAATCAAGAAACGTTTTTGGAATCATCTTGACCCTGTTTCCGACCAGAACCTTTTCGTACCTTTTTTTCAGCTCCCTGATTTCATTTTTTGATTTTGGCCTTGTAACCACCTCGTATCTTGCAGAATCGTTCATGTTTGATGAGAACTTGAACAGCTCCATTGCGTATGCGTCAGTTTCTGACATTGAAAAGCCAACAAACACAACCTTGTCTGCAGTGATTAGTTCGTCATTTGCAAATCCTCACAG
>JAEFCZ010000070.1 GCA_016125975.1 Candidatus Nitrosopumilus sp. | reverse complement strand
TATTTTTATTCAATTATTACACCTTCATTCTTTAGATTTTGTATGATGTTCTTGTCGTATTGTGCCTGAACCTCTCTTAATTTCTGAATTTCATCTCTTAATTGTTCAATAGATTCATTTTCTCTTTGTAGTTTTTTAATTTTTATTTCATTTTTTGTTTGATCAAACACGACCAAGTCTGGTTCTAATTCCAAATACATCTCCAATTTTTTCTTGTCATCCATTCGATCATATTGCATCAAGTAACCACCATGTCCTGTCATTTTATGTGCATAGTTTTCATCATGTTTTCTTGTAGCTAATGTAAAGAAGTATGCTCTAAAACTATGAGAAGTAATTTTGTAAAATCCATTTGATGAATATTTTTCATTAAATCCTAATCTTTCTAAAGCACTGGCCAATGCCATTTGCTCTGCTCTACCTCTAGTTTTAAAATCTCCCGTACTGTTTGTAAAAACATAATCATCATCATCTAATCTGTGAAGATATGTCATGATTTTTTCTCCACATTCTTTTGAGACAAATGTTGTTCTACCAGCTTTAGTCTTTGTGTATTCAGCATTAATTCGAATTGTTATTCTATCTAATGACAAATCCAAATCTTTTTTCTTAATGTGTAATGCTTCTCCTGATCTCATTCCCGAACTGCTACAAGCTAAATACAATGCCTGTCTATTTGGATTACGTGCCTGAGCTACTACCAAATCTCTTAGTTCTTGTTTTTTCAACGGATATTTTTCTTCAACAATCTTTCTTGGAAATTTTAGTATCTGTTTGATATCTTGAGGATTGGTTTTTATTCCTAGCGAATAAAGAAATGTTCTGAGTATGCTGAATTAGTTCTAATGGTATATGCTCCTGCTTTCATTGAGATATTCCAGTCTATCCATTCTTGAAGAAAATTGCATAATGCATTTTCGTATTCTTCATCTCCTTGTTGTTTTTTGACTACAATTAATTCCCCGCAAATCTCATCAGGAGTACTTTCATGCTTTTCACGAATAAATTTCTTGAAATTGTTGAGTGCAGCTTGAATATTTTCCCTCGAGTTTGTAGGTAGCAAGACTAATTTTTCCTCAAAATCCTTTGTTGTTTTCTTTTTGGTAAGTATACTCATTTTCTCTTACCTCTGATGACAAATTTTGATAAAATACCCGTTTGCGATCTTACGGGTTTTACGGGTGCTAAATTGTAGGAGTATTCTAGGTTTAACTTAATATAAGGAAATTCGAGACCGATCACATTGACTTTCAATAAAGGTTCACTAATCCTAGTTGATTATACAGCTAAGGTCAAAGATAGTGAAGAAGTGTTTGACACAACTCTTGAAGAAGATGCAAAAAAATATTCTATTCATGAACAAAATGTCAAGTATCAACCAAAACTAGTTTCAATTGGTGAAGTTTCATATCCTGTTCTAAAAGGACTTGATGAGGCTCTTGCAAAAACAGCTGTTGGTGACAAACTTACAGTTGAAGTTACACCTGACAAAGGATTTGGCGAAAGAGATACCGGTAAAGTTAGAATGATTCCAATTAGAAAACTAGGTGAGGATGCAGAAAAAGTTTCAGTTGGTGATACAATTGAAGTTGATAATAAGCGTGGAATAATTCGTTTTATTGGTTCAGGACGAGTTCAAATTGATTATAATCATAGATATGCAGGAAAAACAATTCTTTTTGATGTAAATGTTATCAAATCTCTTGATTCCCCAAACGATAAAGTTGATGGAATCCTAAAAAATAGACTTCCAGTAGAAGATTCAAAAATTTCATTTGATTTGAAAGATAAAGAAGTTAGTATTACTATTCCTGAAGAAATTCTTCGTGCAGACGGTTTACAAATTATGAAACACTTTATTCAATTAGATGTCTTCAAATTTGTTTCTACTTTAGAAAAAGTAAACTTTGTTGAGACTCATGTCAACAAACAAACTCAGGAAAAGAAACCTGAAACAAAAGAAAAAGCACCTGAACAAAAGGCTGCTTAAATTAAATCACTTTAGTACTCTTTGCAAGATTAAATGCTCTTTTCTCAGTCATTTTAATTTCTTTTAAAATTGTGTACCTTTCAGGTCGTAATTCTTGTGCCATAGTTAGAGCTTGTACAATTACATCTGGCTTTAATCCAATTTGTTTTCCAGTAGTAGGTGCTCCAACATCTTTCAATGTTTTAATAATTTTCTTCCAATTTTGTCCTTGTAATTTTGCAATCATAATGGAACCTATTCCACATTTTTCTCCATGAAGTCCAATTCCTGGAGCAATTTTATCTAATGCATGTGAAAAGAGATGTTCAGCTCCTGAACATGGCCTACTACTTCCTGCAATACATGAAGCAACTCCTGCACTAATCAAAGCCTCAGTAATCACTCTTGCATCTAATCCATTTTTTGCATATTTCCTTGAATTATCTAGTACCATCATGGCACTCATCATAGCTAATTCTGCTGAGTAAGTTCCATAATATTCTCCAGTTTTTTGATGACCTAATTGCCAATCTTTGACTGCAATGATATTTGCTATTAGATCCCCACAACCACTAGCAAGCAATCTTGATGGTGCCTTTTTGATAATATCTATGTCAACAAAAACCCCTAATGGTGCAGATGCAACAATAGAATGTGGTTTGTCACTTTTAACTGAAACAAATGGACTTGAGACTCCATCATGTGATGCTGCAGTTGGTACACTAACAAATGGTATATCTAAATTAAAAGAAATTAATTTTGCAGTATCAACAGAACGTCCACCACCAATACCTGCAATAATATCACTATGATCCTTTTTTACTTCTTTTTCAATTCTATTTAGAGTACTAATTTGATTATCTTTTGATGTATGCCACACAAATTTGGTTTTTTTAATTTTTAATGATTTTTCAATTCTTTGTCTAAGAACTTTTTTAACATGAATTCCTGAAATTAGAGAAATTTTTTTTGGTTTTGTTAAATTGTGTAAAAATTCCCCAAATTCATTTATGTTTTTTTCACCTACAACAATCTGCCTAGGTAATTCCATTGTATGTGATTTCATGCGATCTTGATTTTTTGTCATTATTTATGATTTCCAGAGATCAAAAAGTTATTTAAAAGGGTGAAATGCCATTTACTTTATCTTAATAGGTGTATTTTTTGTCAAATAATGTCGAAGAAAAAATTCTGCACGGGACAACCACTGTAGGTATCAAGGCAAAGGATGGTGTAGTTTTATGTGCAGATATGAGAGCAAGTGCTGGATATTTCATTGCAAACAACAACACAATGAAAATCCAAAAAATAGATGATCATGCAGGACTAACCCTTGCAGGTGGTGTTGCTGACGCACAAAACATTGTTGACATTTTACGTTATCATTCTAATCTTCATAGAGTTGAAAAACATGGACCAATCTCAATTCATTCACTTGCAAGACTCTGCTCATTGATTTTCCATCAAAATAGGGGCTATCCATTCATGGCTGATATTTTGCTTGGCGGTTATGATGCAGAAGGTCCTGCATTGTATAATGTTGACATGTTTGGTTCAGTTGAGAAAAAATCATACGTTACAACCGGTAGCGGTTCACCAGTAGCTTATGGTTTACTTGAAGAAGAGTATAAAGAAGATCTTACAGTTGAAGAAGCAAAAAAGATTGCTTTGAGAGCTGTAAAGGCAGCAATAGTTAGAAACATTGGTACCGGCGATGGAATTAACATCGCAATAATGGATAAAGATGGATTCCGTCTTTTGACTGAAGAACAAAAGAAAGCAGTCATAGAACTTTAGTGATTTAATGCAAAGAAAACAACAACAAAAAGAATTACCCCCTAGCAGCCAGAATATAATGGCCACCATACTGCAAAGTATACCCAAAGAAGCAAATGTTACAAAAATTGAATACGAAGGACCTAGAATTGCACTTTACACAAACTCTCCTCGTTATCTTATGGAAAATAATCAAACAATCTCAAATCTTGTTAGCGTTATCAAAAAACGAATTGTTGTTAGAACAGATGAATCAATCAGAAAACCTGAAGATGAAGCTAGAAAAATCATTGCAAGTTTGGTTCCAGATGATGCAAAATTACAAGGAACCCTCTTTGATACTGCAACTGGTGAAGTCTCAATTGAAGCAAAACGACCTTGGTTGTTACAGAGAAATGCAAAAGAATTCAATCATGCTGAAGTAACTGAGCAAACAGGCTGGAAAATACGTGTAAGAAAGGCTGCAACTGTTCCTTCTCGTACTATTCAAACAATTAACGCCACTCTAAAACAAGCTTCTGCTGAAAGAAGTAAGCAACTAAAGCAAGTTGGCGATGAAATATTCAGACCACGACTAACTCAAAGAACTGAAGTTTCACTTTATACTCTTGGTGGATTTGGTCAAGTTGGACGTTCTTCATTATTATTATCAACACCTGAAAGTAAAATCCTCATTGATTGTGGAATAAACCCCGGAGCACGTTCTCCAATGGATGCATTTCCTAGACTAGACTCTTTGAATATCACATTAGATGATCTTGATGCAGTAGTTATTGGTCATGCACACTTGGATCATACTGGATTCTTACCCACATTATGCAAATATGGATACAAGGGACCAATCTACTGTACTGAACCAACATTACCTATGATGAATCTAATTCAATTAGATGCAATCAAAGTCGCTGCTGCTCAAGGAAGAACCCCAATCTATTCTGAACGTGATGTAAAGCAAATCATGAGACAAACAATTACTTTACCATACGTAACTGTAACTGATATTTCTCCTGACATTAAACTGGTACTAGCAAATGCAGGTCATATTCTAGGTTCTGCATTGTGTCATTTCCATATTGGAAATGGTGATCACAACTTTGTTTATTCTGGTGACATTAAATTTGGAAAAAGTATTTTGTTTGAAGCAGCTAGCTGGAATTTCCCTAGAGTTGAGACTTTGCTTATCGAAAGTACGTATGGTCTTAAAGAAGACATTCAACCTAGCAGACAAGAAGTTGAATCTGCTTTCATTAATGCAGTAAACAACACTCTTGCAGATGGTGGTAAAGTCTTGATTCCTATTCCAGCAGTTGGTCGTGCACAAGAAATTATGATGGTAATTGATCACTATATGAAATCTGGAGAAATGATTGAGGCTCCAGTATTTACTGAAGGAATGATTTCAGAGGCATCAGCTATTCATGAATCATATCCTGAATACCTTGCACGTGAACTCAAACAAAAAATCTTAGAGACTGATGATAATCCATTTGATTCTGAATATTTCACAAATATTGAGCACGCAGATGCTAGAGAAGAACCTATGAGAGAAAACTCTCCTTGTATTATTTTAGCAACATCTGGAATGCTAGAAGGCGGACCAGTTTTAGAATATTTCAAAAATATTGCACCTGATAAAAAGAGTAAGGTGTTGTTTGTATCTTATCAGGTAAATGGAACTCTGGGAAGAAGAGTTCTTAATGGATCAAAACAAGCAACTATGTTAGGAAAAGAAGGCAAAGTTGAAGTTGTAACGATCAATTGTGGTGTAGAAAAACTTGATGGATTTAGTGGACACAGTGATTACAATCAACTAATGTCATTTGTACAAAGACTAAGACCAAAACTACGAAGAGTATTGGTTAATCACGGTGAAAGAAAGAAATCAGAAAATCTTGCTATGAATATTAGAAGAATGCACAGAGTACCTGCTCATTATCCTCAAATTCAAGAAGGAATAAAATTATTTTAGATCGTACTCTGGTTTCCAGATCTTTACGTTAGATGGAGCAACAATAATTCTCTCTTCACCCAATCTTGCAATATCTGCACCAGCACTTTTTGCAATAGAATACAATTCTTCAACAACTTTTCGGAGTTGTTCTACATCTTTTTGAGCTAGTGGTGTTACTCTTAGAATCAAAATCATATCTTTTTTGATATCTTCTTGAATCGAATGAACATCACTGATATCTCTAATGGTGATAGCCTTTAGAAATGTCGTATTTTCTTGTTTTTGCATTCTGATTAAAAATGCGATCTACTCCCTCAAAAACTCTTCCTTAGTTTTAACTAATTTTTTAAAAAATTCACGCCTAAATTCTAAATTTAATGTAGGCATCTTCTTCAATACTTTCTGCACTAATTTCTTCGCTAACCTCTCCACTTTTTACTAACACAATCTCTGATTGATTTTTTGGAGCATCTGAATATCTTAGTGTGATTGATGATGCAAATTCTGTATGATTCTTTGCGTTATTACCTCTTAGAATTGATGTTGGTCCAACATGATCTTTTGCTTCAAGTAAAATATCATTTGGTAATGCAATTGCTTTGATCATTTCATTTTCATCTTTGTTTCTCCCAACAACTAATTTTGTTTCTTCATCTAATCTAAAATGTCTACCAATTTTCAACAAATCAATGTCATTAATTGTTGGAGTTTCAACATGACTAAAAAGATCTTTAGCTTTAATTCCAAATTGTGGTTCTGTTAACAAACATCCACCACCAGCGTTAGGTGGATTTTCAATTCCATATTTTTTTGCCATGTCTAATTGATTTCTTCTTGTTCTACCTCTTATCATTCCAAGATTTTCTCTTTTGATCAATCCCTCTTTTTCAGGAATTGTTTCTGGTAGTAATGCAGCAGATAATGGTCTTACAATCTTTCCAACAAGTTCAGATTCTTTTTCAATAGTTCTTAATGCAGGTCCATGTTGACTCATTGGACGTTGACCTAATACTTCTCCTGATACAATAAATTCAGCTCCAATTTCTTCCATGTGTTTTTTTGCAGCATCAAACATCATAGCCCTGCAATCAATACATGGATTAAATCCTGCACCAATTCCATGCTTTGGTTTCTTTAGCATCTCAATGTATTCATCACCAAGATATACTGTCTTCAAATTTACATTAAGATCATCGGCTCTTTCTCTAATTTCAAATCCACAACCTCTTCCACAATCAAAATCACAAAATGGAGTCTTTATTGCAACTGCAGAAACGTCAAATCCTTGTTCTTGCATCATTCTAACAGCTAGTTGGCTGTCTAAACCTCCTGACAATAACGCAACTACCTTTTTCTTCTCTTTTTCTTCAGTCACAGCGATCTAGGCTGAATTTCCATATACAAACTTTGCATCATACATAAATTGAGAAACGAGTGTTTTTTGTGTGTGAAGCAACGTAGAAAAAATTTACTGAAACATGCTCAAAAGATCGGTTGTGACACTTTGGTTACTTTTGAGCCTGAAAATCTTTATTACATGACTGGATTTTGGGGAGAAGCAATTGGTTTGCTAGAAAAAAATGGAAAAACCACCATAATTGCTCCAGAACTTGAAGTGGGAAGAGCCAAAGATGAATCTGAAGATTGTAACGTAATAACTGCAGAACGAGGAACAGGTCTTGTATCTTCGCTTGTAAAGCAAATAAAGAAAAATCGTGTTTGTACTGACTGCCAAAATTACTCTATAATGACATCTCTGAAAAAATCTGTCCCAAAAATAAAATCCTCTACAGAATCATTTTACAATGCTCGTATAGTCAAAGACGAAAATGAGATCAAAATACTCAAAAAAGCATCCAAAATCATTGATGAAATGTTTGAAATCTGCTCAAAAAAGATCAAAGTGGGCCAAAAAGAATCAGAATTACAGACAATTTTGATGACTTATGCAATAGAACAACAAATGTTTGATACTGGATACAAATCTACTCTTAATCCTCTAATCATTGCTGGAGGTCCTAATGGTGCGTTACCACATGCTCAAGTAACACAAAGAAAATTTAAGAAAGGCGATCTTGTTGTAACTGATCTTACATTAAGATACAAAGGATATGTTTCTGATGCAACACGAACATTTGCAATAGGAAACATTTCATCACAAGCAAAAGAAGCATATGAAATTGTTAAAGAGTCACAAAAACTTGGACTAAAAGCTGTAAAACCAAATGCAAATTGTAAAGATGTTGATTTTGCATGTAGAAAATACATTGATGAAAAAAATTATGGTCAATATTTTATTCATTCAACTGGACATGGAATTGGATTGGAAGTACATGAACTTCCAACAGTTTCGTACAGAAGTGATACTAAACTTAAAGAAAATATGGCAATTACAGTAGAACCTGGAATCTATATTGAAAATAAATTTGGAATTAGAATAGAAGACTCTTTGATTGTTAAGAAAAAACCTGTTGTAATGCACAAATTTACTAAAGATTTAGTTACAATTTGAGCCTAGGAAAAGGTAACTACATCAATAACGTGTTTTGATTCAGGATTGTTTGCTGTAATTTCATTAGAATCAATATTGACATTCCAATCAAAATTCATTTCTCCTTTGTATGATTTAAAATTCAAAATTACATTGTATTCATCCGAATTTACATTTGTTACAGACAAATCAAGAACAGTTTTCTTGTGTCCATAAATTTTTTCATCAGGATACTCTTCATCTATTTGATTTTTTATTACTTCTTTTACTGATAGTTTCGATTCTACACCTGCATTATAATTTAGCAAAGTATCTACAACCAATTGTTCTTCTTCAGATATATCTGGTAGACTATTCTCAAAATTTTTCTCTGACAATATACTTTGAGCTGAAATCACAATTAATGCAACAGCTGCAAGATAAAATGGTGCTCTTTTTTTAAGAAATGCCTTTAAACCTGATTTTTTTGGTTTCTCTTCTTCTTTCTTCTTGTCTTTGACCATTTTGTTTCCTAATTTCTAGTGTTTTGCTGTTAAAATTAAAACTTCCCAAGGAAATTGAATTATTCCATTCCTTTTTGTGTATGGTTTTGTGTTCTCTTTTACCATCTCTCTAAGCTCTTTTCTTTGAGATCTTTCAAGCGTATCTAATTTTTCTTTGATTGGCTTTGCCACATATTTGAGATAATTATTCCAGTATTGCTCAAAGGTACCTGGACTGTATGGGAAATTGTAATCTTTTACTGTGATTTTTCTAAAACCTGATTTTTTTATTTCATCTTTGAGTGATTTTTTTGTCCCAAATCTATCAAAATCAGGAGTTCCATGTGGTACATAATTTGGGATAAACTGAGTTACAGCCTCAAAAATACTATTAAAATATGGAACTCTATCAGGATGTCCATGTACAGATATTCCTAATCTACCTGATTCTTTGAGGCTATTTTTCATATTTCTTAGTGCCTTTTTGGCATTTGGAAAAAAAAACAGTGCATACTGGCATGTTATGATATCAAATTTCTCTTTGAATGAAAAATTTTCAGCATCAGCATTTACAAATAAAACATTTGATGATTTTTTATTCCATTTTTTTGCAACTTTAATTGAGGTAGTTGATGTGTCTGCACCAACTACAAATCCAGATTTTCCCACCTTTTGATTTAGTAATTTTGTAACAACACCTGTTCCACTTGCAATATCTAAAACATGATCTCCTTTTTTCACACCAATTAATTCAACTAATTTTTTTGTGCTTTGAAATGGACCTTTTTTAGCTGTTGCCCATCTTTTATGATATCTTGGTGCAACCTCATTCCAAACTGACATGTTTCGTTTTTTATAATCAAATGGTTTTACTTTCAATTTTCTTTAAACCCTTTTAGATCTGATTTTAATGTTCTTCCTGTCTCATGAAAATATCTATGTTCTATTTCTTTTAGTTTTTCAGCTAGTTTGAAGTTATCTGCATGTTTCTTTTGTTGTTTATTTGTAATTTCTTTGTATTGTGATACTAGTTTTCTTAGTTCAGAATTTTTCATTTTATTTTCTTTTCAATTTCTTTTCTAATTATTTTCACAATCTTTTCCTTTTTCTTCCATCCTGATGATGTTGTTTTTTGATTATCAACAATTATGATTTGATTGCTGTCTGGATTTTTTTGATATTTTGTACCAATATCATTTGCAATGATTAAATCTGCATTAGATTCTTTTAGTTTTGTTTTTGCTGATTTGATTAGAGTAGATTTTGATAGATTAGTTTCAGCCTTGAATCCAACTAGTATGGTATTTTTTTGGGATTTTTTTACTTGATTAATGATTTTTGGCGCTTTTTTGAGCCTAATTGTGAGTGATTTTTTGTTACTCTTTATCTTGGATTTTGATGTATTCTCAGGAGTATAGTCTGAGGCAGCAGCTGCCATAATTACAATATCATATTTTTTCTTTAATTCTTTTTTTGTTGCATCAAACATCTCTTTGTTTGTTGCAACATTGATTATTTTAGCACCTCTTGGAGGTTTTTCATTTCCTGGACCATAAATCAAAGTAACTTTGGCTCCAGCTGAAATTAATTCTGAAGCTAACAACACTCCTGTTTTTCCTGAACTAAGATTTGTTATTACTCTGACCGGATCAATGTATTCTATTGTTGGTCCTGCAGTCATTAGGATTTTTTTATTTTGCAGTACAGATGAGAAACCAAATTTCTTTAATACAAATTCTAAAACATCTTCAGGCTCTGGCGCTTTTGCTTTTCCTTCAATCATTTGTGGAGAAAGAAATTGTATCTTGTTTTTTAGAAATTCAATGTTCTTTTTTACAGCTGAATTATCATACATTGATTCATGCATTGCTAAACACATCAAAATTGGAATTTTAGAGCCAAATCCTACAGTTAATACTGTTGAAATTGGAGTATCATCAATACCGTTTGCAAGTTTTCCCAGTGTATTTGCAGTTGCAGGATATACAATAACTAAATCTGATTGGTTATAGTCAGCTAATTTTATGTGCTCAAGTTTACCTGTAAGTTTTGTAATTACGTCATTTCCAGTAGCCCATTTAAAATAATCAGGCTGAATTAGCTTTGTTACTGCACCACTTGCTACACATGTTATATCTGCGCCATGTCTCATGAGTAATCTTGCTAATTCTATTGCTTTGTATGCAGCAACACTACCTGCTACACATAACACAATCTTCTTTCCTGTTAATTCTACACCGTGTGAAGAAACAATATCTAATGATGGATGATCATTTACTTTCTTTTTAGCTACCAATTTGCTCACGTAATTTTTTTAATTCTTCAGGATCCATTGAAAACCAATTTTCTTCAGCAGGAAATGTACTTGATTCTACATCACTTTTGTAATCTTCAAGTGATTTTACAATGTCATCTGAAAGATTCATGTACCTTTTTGCAAATTTTGGCTTTATCTTGTCATACATTCCTAGTAAATCTTGAACCACTAGGACCTGTCCATCACAATTTACTCCTGAACCAATTCCAATTGTAGGAACACTAACAGTTTCTGAAATTATTTGTGCAACCTCATTACTTACCATTTCTAATGCAATACTGAACACTCCAGCTTCTTCAAGTTCTTTTGCATCTTGAATTAGTTTCATTGCCGAATCTTTTGTTCTTCCTTGAACTTTGTAACCTTGTGAAAGCATTGTAGTTTGAGGTTGTAATCCAATATGTCCCATTACAGGAATTCCAACATCAACAATTGCACTAATTGTTTCAGCCATGATTGAGCCACCTTCTAGTTTAACTGCATCAGCTCCTGCTTTGATTAATCTGCCAGAGTTGTTAATTGCATCTTCTATGCTTGCTTGATATGACATGAATGGTAAATCAGCTACTAGTAATGCATTATTTCGTGCTCTACTTACTGCTTCAGTAAACATACACATTTGATCCATTGTTACAGGAATTGTATTCTCATAGCCAAGCATCACCATTCCTGCACTGTCTCCAACTAACATTACATCAATTCCAGCTTTGTCACATAATGATGCTAGTGTATAGTCATAACCTGTAATTACTGAGATTTTCTTTTTCTCTTTTTTCATATTTACAATGTCTTGTACTGATTTATGCAACTCTTGCCCTCCTTGTGAGATTATTTTTTATTTGAATCACATTTTCTGTTAGATTTTTCTTGTTATCAAAATCTGAAATTATTTTTTGAAGACTCTTTTCATTTCTTTTTGCTAGTTTTTTGGATTCAGAAATTAGTAATTCTATTGCTCTTGTTACATTATCTACAATTGTGATATTAGCAGTCTGTGAAGTTCGTGAAAGTGGATTTAGATCAAATGTAATTACTGTTTTACCTGCATTTCTTAGTGCCATTGTTCTATCTCCATCTTCTAGAGGGACAACTACGACATCAGCTGCAAAAATTCCATTCTTGTCTACTATTCTTCTAGCTGAATCAATTCCTGGTAATTTTGTGGAATTTGCTGAATTTGTACCTAAGATTTCTTTTGCGCCATTTTTTTTCAAAGTCTTGATGATTGCTTGTTTTCTCTTTTCATTTGTATAGAATAGATTTACCTCAAGTTTTGCCTTGATCTGCTTTGATAATCTGATAATCTCCTTTGGACACAATGCTACAATATTCCCATTAACTGAGATAACTGGTCTTTGAGCCTGTAGTAATTGTGCAGCTGCTGCTTTTATGGCCTGTTTTGCAGCCTTGCCAGTCTTTTCTCCAAGTAAATAATCAAATGCTTCTCCTCTGCCTTGAGCCAAGAGTCCTTCTTTTGCAACTAGTCCTTTATCAAAACCAATAACTAACTTTTCACGAATTAAAAGTGACTTTGCTCTTGGATGTGATTTTGGAATTAATGACATGAAACTTCAATTAATTATTAAGAACTCTTGCTCCAATATCATCTAATTCTGAATTTATTATCATACCATCAGAATACTTTTGTAAAATTTCTAAAACTTTATTTTCATATTCTTTTGGAATCATTGAAAAAACTGTTTCTCCAAAAAGTGCAATTCCACATTTGATGTTGTTTTGAGTTAATTCATCTACTAGTTTTTGCATTCGTGGTGTCATGACATCTACATATTTTGCAAATTCTAATGACATATCTTGAAAGTGTTCATAATCTTTTGATTCTAATAGTCTGTTAACCATCTTACCACCAAGACCATTAATTTGTGATAATCGTTCTTTAATGAATTTGTTAGTTGAAATTGGTAAGAAACAAATCATAATGACTGAAATTCTATCTGTAGAAATTTTTTCTACTGTTCCAATTCCTGGGGCTCCAGCTTTAACACGAATCTCAAATCCGCCATGAAATGAAGCTAACACATCACCTAATCCCGTTTTACAATTTACTTCTGCATTATGTGCAATTTTTCCAATTATGTTTCTGTCTAATTTTGTATCAAGTGCTTGATCTAATGCAAATGATAATGATAATGCTACTGCACTACTAGAACCTAAACCATATCCAACTGGAATTGAAATTTCATGTTCCATATCAAAGAATTTGTCTTCAAAATCTCCAATTTTCAGAAATTCATTTAGTACAAATTCTGAAACATCTGTTTTATCTGATTGATATCCTTTTGTTATAATTCTAAAGTTTGAATCATGATTGTTTTTTGTATCAATCTTAACTCTAGTTGTTACTCCCTGTTTGATTGAGAAACCTGCTCCCATTGAGCCTAAACTCTCTAAATTATCTTGATTATTCTCCAAGTGTGCCTTGAAGAAACCTGTGATGTGTGCCGGACAAAATGCTATTCCCTCCATTGATCTGAGTTTAAATTTTACATAAAATATAAGAATATGGGTTAAATTAATTAAATTAGTATAAATTGACTAAATTTGTTAGACGCCTACAAAGAATTGGAAGTAGTATTCTAGTTTCACTACCAAAAGAATGGGTTGACGCAAACAAGCTAGACAAAAGTAGTCAAGTTGAAATTGAAACTGGTCAGGATAGCATCTCAATTTCTGCAAATAGGGAAACACGTCCAACAAAAGAACTTGTAATCTCTTATCCATTACCAAAAGAAGAAAATATTGTAGCTGACATTACAGGTGCTTATCTTTTGGGGTATGATATTATTGAAATTACATCTGACTCTATAATTCCAGGAGAAGATAGAGAAAAAATTCGTAATTCTATGAGAAGACTTGTTGGAATGGAAATTATTGAAGAAGATGCATCACACATTAACATGCAATTTCTATTAGATGCTACAACACTTAATCCTGAAAAAATTCTCAAACGTATGAGTTCAATTGCACTTGGAATGTATAATGATGCATCAAATGGGTTGATCTCTGATGACAAATCAAATTTGCAAACATTATCAAAACGTGATGCAGAAGTAAATAGACAATATTTCTTACTTGTTAGATTAATTCGTAGTACACTTGTTGATAAGAGATTAGCAAATGCCTTTAACTTAGAAAACATTGACGTTCTTGATTATAGAGTTGCAGCAAATCTTCTCGAAAATGCTGGTGACTCTATTGTAGAACTTGCTAATTTTATTTACAATTCTTCACTATCAAAAGAACAATCCAAAAAAATCTATGATATTGTAAAGGATTTTGGTAAATTAGCAGAAAAATCAATTGATGCTTTTACACAACCTGATAGACTTTTAGCAATTGAAGCAATATCATTACACAAAAATTTTGAAGAAAAACTTGGTAAACTCCGAATCACATTAGGAAATAAAAAAGATATTCCAATTGATTTTCTTGATATGGTGTTTATGTTTGAAAGAATAACTCAATCTTGGGCTGATGTAGCAGATCTTGTACAACCAATCTATAATTAATAATTTAGTATAGCTTCTTTTTTGCAGCATATGTCAAAACTGCACATATGGTCTTAGAATCTTGAATTTTTCCAGACTTTATCATATTGAGTAGTTTTTTCATGTCGACTTTTTCTACTGATAAAATCTCATCCTCATCAAGCTTCAAATCTACAATTTTCTTTAATCCTGAGGCTACAAAGCAGTGAATTATCTCTGAATTATAGCCAATTGACGGGTAATATGTGATTAGAGGAGTCATTTTCTTTGCTCTGTATCCTGTTTCTTCTTCTAATTCTCTAAATGCACATTTGATGGGCTGTTCTCTTTTTTCTAATGTTCCTGCAGGAATCTCTAGAACATATCCGTGTGGAAATCTATGTTGTTTAACAAGAATTACTTTTTTGTCTTCATCAAAGGCTAACATAGCAGCAGCACCTCTATGTTCTATAACTTCCCGTTTTACTTTTCTTCCTTCTATTTTTCCATCATAAACACTAAGACCTAAAATTTTACCTTCATAGATTTTCTTTTTCTTCATATAATTCTATGAAATTATTATTATTTAATTTGTTTGATATGTTAAATGTAGTTTTGATGATTTTTTAGATTTTGCAATTGCTTTTTTAACCCAATTTGTATAAAATGAGATTTTTTTAGGAATAAACAAATCTGCTGATTTTATATTTTTACTTGATCTAATTTTTTGGGTTAATTCATCCATTTTGAAAATACTATCACTATACAAAAATAATACAATTTGATTTTTTGCAATAAAAGGAATTTGTAAATAAGATTCTGAAAATATATTATTTAGATTTTCTAATGTTTCTTTCAAATCTCCTTCAATCCAGGTTAATACTGCATGTGGAATAAAGTCTTCAATTTTTGTTGGATCATAAACTAAAGTAAATTGAAAACCTTCATTATTATGTAATTTTTCTATACATCTTGTTATTGTTTTAGTGGATAGATTTGTATTCTTTGCAATTTTTTCAATCTTTTGTCTTGGTTCTTTAATTAATTCTTCTAAAATTTCTAAATCTGTTTTTGTTAAATTAGAATTAAATATTGAATTTTCAGCTTCAAAAATTGACAACACTCTAAGATCTTTCATTAATTTTTTTGCAAGCGCTATCTTTTGTTCTAAATTTTCTTGAATAGCAATACCACATACTGTCACTCCTCCAACACATGGAACCACGATGTAGGGTTCACCTACTAAACTAACTTGTTCTAAAATTTCTTGAATATTTTCTCCTGATACTACAAAGTACAAGACACCATGACCCAAAATTGGTGGTTCGATTTTGATGATAAATTTCTCAATGACTCCACTCTCTTGCATTTTTTTTATTCTAACATGTACTGCCCCTCCAGAAATTCCTAATTCTTTTCCTATCTGTCTATCTGATTCCCTACAATTATTCAGCAATCTGCTTAGAATTTTCATGTCTAAATTGTCCATTTTGTTATCTCCAATACTATTCTATAATTCATAGATAACCAATATCATATAAAATTGTCTATATTGTTAGCACTAGACATCATATACATTAAATATCAGACTATTTTACTGATATCGTGGAATACCGATTAAGATTAGCAAAAAGAATGCTATTCAACAAAAAAGGAAGTTTGATTGGAGCAGTACTAGCTGTTACTATTGGAATTTTGGTAATTCATGTAAATTTTGTAATTTTCCAAGGATTGTTTGATGCAATTGTTAGAGACATTAGTGATTACAGAAATGGTGACATTCTTGTAACTGATGAAGCAGACTATATCGACAAATCAGATTTATCAGTTGTAAGTTGGTTTGAAAGAATTCCATATGTTGAGGCGGCAACACCGCGGCTTTCATCAACTGCCGAAATGAATATGACAAAAAATGGAAAATTAATTGAAGAAACACGAGTCCCTATAGTTGGTGTTGATCCATTTAGAGATATTAGGGCATCGACTGTTCATGAAACTGTTGTAGATGGAAGTTATGTTTTTTCAAGAAACTCTATTGTATTAGGTTCTAATGTTGCAGAAGATCTTGGAGGAGCTCAAGTTGGTGATAGTGTAAAAGTTCTAGTAGTTGATAGATGGGGAGAAGATCAAATTAGAAGATTTACTGTTTCAGGAATTGCAAAATCACCTGGTAGTCAAGGATTTGAGTATACCGCAGTTATTCATATTGATACTTTACGTGATATGATGAACAGACAAGGTGATACAGGTTCTTTTATGGTAAAACTAAATGATCCTGCAAAAGCATTTGAAGTAAAGGAATTTTTCTTGCGTTCATTTCCAAATGATGATTTTAAAGCTGAAACTATAGAAGAATCAGCTGAAGAACAACTTGCAGGTTTTAGATCTGGTATTGCTATGATTAGCATGATTGGTTATTTTGGAATGATGTCTTCGGCTTTTGCAATTGTAACAATTCAGATGATGTTAGTAAATGGAAAAACTCGTGAAATTGGTGTAATGCGTTCAATTGGAGCAAAAAGAAAAGATATTCTTGTTATCTTTATTTTCCAAGGAATGATTATTGGAGCAATTGGTGCCTGTGTGGGAACTGCTGCAGGCCTGGGCTACACATTTTATGCTGATGTAACAAAGATGTCATTTAACAACAGTTTACCTCTTGAAGTAACTTACAATTGGGAGAAAATAATCCAAACAGCTCTAACTTCATTTATTTTAGCAATTATTGCATCACTATATCCGTCGTATAGGGCAACTAAACTATTACCAGTGGAGGCGATGAGAACTGTCTAAAGTATTAGAGATAAATAATTTAACCAAAGTCTATGGAGAAGGCGAGAATAAAGTCAAAGCTCTTGATAATGCAACCCTTTCAGTAGAACAAGGCGAAATTGTCTTAATTGTAGGAAGTTCTGGTTCTGGAAAATCTACATTACTTAACATGATTGGTTTGCTTGACCGTCCTACAAATGGAAAAATATTCATTGATGGAACTGATACTACTACTCTTAATGATGACAAAATTTCTTCATTTAGAAATACAAAACTAGGATTTATCTTCCAATTATCAAATTTGCTTACTGATCTAA
The DNA here is from genome assembly GCA_016125975.1 of Candidatus Nitrosopumilus sp. Taxonomy (GTDB): domain Archaea; phylum Thermoproteota; class Nitrososphaeria; order Nitrososphaerales; family Nitrosopumilaceae; genus Nitrosopumilus. The sequence continues at coordinate 23,800 of JAEFCZ010000070.1, read as the reverse complement.
CAGTCTTAGAAAATGTGTTGCTACCAAGACAAATTGGAGGAACAAATAGTACTGCTGAAAAGGATGCAAAAGACTTGCTAAAAGCAGTTGGATTAGAAGATCAAATGTACAAACGAGCAAACAAAATTTCAGGTGGTCAAGCTCAAAGAGCAGCAATTGCAAGAGGATTAATTAACAAACCATCAATTGTTTTGGCAGATGAGCCAACAGGAAACCTTGATTCTGTTACATCAGAAACTATAGTTCAACTAATGAAATCTATGGCAAAAAAACTTAATCAAACATTTGTAATTGTTACACACGATCGTCAACATTTTGGTGATGTAGACAAAGTGATTACAATAAAAGATGGTAAGGCCTTTGAAGGAGATATGCCACCTGAAATGGAGGTTTTAGCATAATGAATCAAAAACTGTTCTTTATGTTGCTTGGAGTTTTGTTAGTACCGTTATTCATAGGAAATTCATACGCACAAATTACATCTGGCGGATTTGGTGACTCTCCTTTTGAAAGAGACTTTGGTGATGTCAAATTCTTAGATGCATATTTTGGTACATTAAATGAGAAAATAGAAGTTGAAGCTGGAGATAGCAATGTTCCATTTACTGTAGTCTTTGCAAATGTTGGAACACAAGACATCACAGGAATAAAAGGACAATTGTCATTACCTTTTGGTTTCTCTGCATCTGATGGACCAGGCTCAATAATTAAAGCTGATAGTGATTCAAACTCTTTGGCTGGAGAGAATTTCCATCTTACATTCTTTGTAAATATCGATAAAAATGTCAATATTCAACAATATCCTGGAACTGTTAAAGTTGATTATTCTAGATTAAGAGAATCTGGTGTTCGAACTGCATTTGAAGACTTTCAGTTTAAGGTAACAGGTGATAGTGTGATCAATGTAAGAGCATTAGAACCATTCCTTACTTCTCTAAGAACAAACAATGTAGTAATTGAAATTGCAAATGATGGAACAGCTCCAATTTCAAGTGTAGATATAGTTGCATCTAATACGCAAACAGAACGTGCATCAACTACATCATCTACTACTAATGTTGAAAATGTTGTAATCTTAGAATCTAATTGGGATGTTGGAAATATTGATCCAAAATCTGCTAGACATCTTACTGCAACAGTGTATGTCCCAGAAGGACTAAAAGATGACACATTACGAATCCCTTTGATAATATCATACTATAATGCTCATGGTGATCAACATGTAATTTCAAAAATTGTTGATTTTTACATTAAAGGATTGATAGATCTTACAATTTTCAATATTGATGTAATTGAGTTATCTGGAACACAGATGGTAATTGGAGAAATCATCAATGAAGGAAATGAAGATGGTTTGTTCGGCTTTGTAAGTGTAGCGCCACGTGGTGATTCAAACATTAAAGCAAATACTCAATTTATTGACGAAATTGAAATTGATGCACCTGTACCATTTAACATTCCAATTGAGTTTGATGGCGAACCAGAATATGGAGAACATGATATCACAATAACTGTAAGATACAAAGACGGTGTTAGAGATGAACTCTTTGTCATTGAAGACACTACTATTCTTGTAAATGAGCCATTAAATGGTGATGAATCTGGTCCAGACTCTACAATGATTATTGTTCCAATTGTAATTGCTATTGCTGCAGGAATTTACATAATGCGCAAGCGTAAGAAATCTGCAATTGAGGCCAGTGATTAAATTTTTAATATTGTTTTGGAGAATTAAGGTCAATTCGAAATGAGATTAAGTATTGTTATTATTATTGCAGCTATAGTAGTTGGGGGAATTGTTGCCATTTCTGGTTTTGTTACAAATCAATCAATTTCTGAAATCTCTGAAATTACTGATCAATATACAAAATTAGAAAAATACAAAAATGAATTAGAAAAAATCAATCAATATAATCAACAAGTTCTAAAAGATCTAGAAAATCAAATAAAAAATTCTGACAATGAACAACTAGAGCAAATTAATGAAGAAATCGAAGTTGTAAAACGTGTCATTAATGACAATAAAGAAGAACTTGAACAAGTTATTCAAAAATTAGCTAAAATGAAATCTAATCCTTAATCTGAAAATCAATTTAAAACTTATATCATAATTGTATGATACTAAATTGGGAATCGGTATGGCAAAGGGAATATTTCTATTTCTAACTGGTAGTATTGTGGGATTTATTACTACACCTCTCTTGTAATTTTTTTCTAAATTCATATAGTAATTATTAAAACCCTGATTAGTGGAAACTCATAGAAAATTAACAATAATTGGATCTATTTTACTAGTTGCAACATTTCTGATTCATAATTATTATCAAGAAACTCATCCTGGTGTTGGCTTCAACTATGCATATGTTACAGGAATTGGAATGCTCATAGCATTTGGTATTAGTTTTATAATTTTCACAAAAGATAGGCTCAAAGATTAATTTAGAATTTCATTTTTTACACTAAGAATATAAGCAATTACTAGATCTTGCGATCATGCCATTTGATGAGATTGAAGTCCCAAAAGAATTACGTGAATTTATGATTGATGGCGCAGAAGAAACTATTCTTGGACAAAAAAATGGTGCACAAAAACAATATCGTTATGGTAATTTACACATTAGAGAGTATGATAATAAATTTCTAGTACACACTGATAAAATTGATCCACGAAAAGATCCAGTTGGTCATCTTGTATATGATGCACCAGAAGTTTTGATTGGTTTAGCTTGTGCAATTTTTGGAGGCTCTAAAATTGCAAAATCTGTTTTTAATAATAATTCAAAAAAACTTTCTTTAACATCCGGATTGGCCTCATCAATTATTTCTGGATACATTGGATACGTTGCATCAAAAAAGATCAAAGATTATTTGGTGTAAGTCATGTCAGCTGGAAGAACAATCTATGTACTAATCAAACTATTACCCTCTATCTTGGCTCTGCGAAAAGATAGAAAAAAATGGACACAACAAGAAAAAAATACAATTGATTCAGAACAATTTAGAAAAAATGCACGAAAAGCTCTTGACACTTTTGTTTCCTTGGGACCTGTGTATATCAAACTAGGACAATGGCTTTCATCTAGAGCAGATATTTTGCCTCAACCTTATCTTGAAGAACTATCTAAACTACAAGATAGCGTTCCTTCAGCACCATTTGAACAAGTAAAACCGATTATCGAGAAAGATTTGGGACCAATTAATGAAAAATTCGATGATATTGATACAAATTCTATATCTGGGGCGTCTCTAGGACAGGTTTACCGTGGTTCAATTTCTGGGCAGCAGATTGTTATTAAAGTCAAAAGACCTGGGATTGAGGAAATAGTACGAGAAGATCTCAAAGTCTTAAAGAAAATTTTACCTTTAGCTTTGAGATTTGTTGATCCAAATCTTAGATATTCTGCAAAAGCAATGCTTTCTCAGTTTATCGAAACCATTCGTGAAGAAATGGATTACACAAATGAATCTGAAAATCTTAAAAAAATCAAGCAAGATATGCAAAGTAATGAACAAGTTATAGTTCCGTCAGTTTATGATGATTATTCTTCAAAAAATGTTCTAACGATGGAATACCTACCAGGAATAAAGGTCACAAACGTGCAGGCACTTGATGAAAAAGGTGTAGACAGAGAACAATTAGTCATTGATGTTCACAAAGTATTCTTTACAATGCTTCTCAAACATTCTCTCTTCCATGCAGATCCTCACCCAGGAAATATTTCAGTAACTGATGATGGAAAATTGATTCTATATGACTATGGAATGGTAGGTCGAATAAACAACGAAACAAGATACAAACTCATTAGATTGTATCTTGCACTAGTTGAAAAAAATCCTCCTCGAGTAGTTAATGCAATGGCCGAATTAGGAATGCTTACTCCTGGATACAATAGACAAGTTATCGAAAAAGGAATTGAGTTATCAATTCGTGCAATGCATGGAAACAAACCTGATGAAATGGAAGTCCAGAGTCTAATGGAGCTTGCAAATCAAACAATGAGCAAATTCCCTTTTGTTTTGCCAAAAAACCTAGCTTTGTACATGAGAATGGCATCCATTATTGAAGGAATTTACAAAACACATGATGTTGATTTCAAATTTGTCAAAGTTCTAAGAAATATTCTTCAAGAAGAAAATATGATCCCAAAAGCTTACGTTGAAGAACTAAAGATTTCATTTGAGAAATTCTCAAAATCCATTGATTCTGCCTTGCGTTTGGGACCTAAAATGGAAAAATTCATGGATGAATCTGAAATCTTTATGCAAAAAAGAAAGCCTATGGTTTTTCTTAGTGGAAGTATATTTGCATCAGCAATTTTTATTGGTTCAGTGTTACTATACCCAACAAATGATACCCTTGGCATGAGCGGAATGATTGCTTCTGGTTTGATAATGATAGGTTCTGCAATTTTTAGAAAACACTAGTTTATTCTATTGAGATATCTTTTCCTTTCTTAGTAACAGGAATAATTAATGTTAAAACGCCATCTTCGTATTTTGCTGAATCTATTTTTTCTTCTCCTTGTTTGATATCAATTGGAAGTCGTACTTTTTTATCAATGATGTTTGGTCTTTGCTTTGAAATTAGTGATTCAGATTCCTTCTCATCTACTTCTTTACATGCTTGAATTGAAAGAATATCTCCACATAATGTAAGTTTGATATCTTTTTTTGAAAATCCTGGAATATCGATAATTACTTTGAGATTATCAGAACTAAGATACATGTCAATTGGTGGTAAAACAAATTCATAGAATTCTCGTGATTTGTTTCCAATCTCTTTTATCACTTCTTTTACTAAACCCATTTCATGTTATGTGACAAATTTTTGGTTATAAATCTTGATAGAAATTTTGATAAAAAAACAAAAAGGTTTGGGATTATTTTAAGCCTTCTAAAACTCCAGAATCACCGTGAATTCTGTCTATATGCTTTGAAAGGTCATCTTTACTCTCAAAAACTGATTCACAATAAGGACATGAGTATTCTTCAGCCATATTTTGAATTATTTTAAGCAGATATTAAACAATTCGTAAATTATTCAGAATTGACTTTGATAGATTTTTAATCAATTAATTTCTCTGTTTTGGTAACTTATGATAATTGTACTAGAGGGTGGAGATCAAGCAGGAAAACTAACACAATCAACAATGTTAGAAAAAGCACTCAAAAAAAGAAAAATTAAAACTAAATTATTTCATTTTCCAGATTACAAAACCCCTGTTGGTAAAGAGATTAGAAAATATCTTGATGGAAAAAGAAAATTTCCACCACAAGTGATTCATTGTCTTTTAGCTGCAAATAGATGGGAGAAATTAGATCAAATATTAGATGCACAAGAAAAAAATTCTGTTCTTATAATGAATAGATATTATCATTCAAACCTTATCTATGGTTTAGCAAATGGAATGAAACAAAAATGGCTAGAAAATCTAGATGTAGGACTACCAAAAGCAGATCTTGTAATATTGCTTGATGTTACTCAGAAAGAATCCTTTAGTAGACAAAAAACTCACCGAGATAAATTTGAAAAAAATGAAGAATTTTTAAGAAAAATTTCTAAAATCTATAAAATCACTGCTAAGAAAAAACACTGGAAAATAATTGATGCGTCCCAATCTAAACAGAAAGTACATGAAGAAATTTTGAAAACATTTTCAAAGAAAATAGGGTTATGAAAAAAAACTATTTAGACATAATAGATCCGATTCATGATTTTATACGCGTCTATGACCATGAATTATTAATAATTGATAATCCTATTTTTCAGAGATTAAGAAGAATAAGACAATTGTCTGGAGCACATCTAACATATCCTGCAGCTCAACATACAAGATTTGAACACTCACTTGGGGTTATGCATATTGCAAGTCAGGCAGGTAATGCATTAAATGAAAAAGGATTTTTCACGTCTGATGACATTAAGATTCTCCGCTTAGCAGGTCTTTTACATGATATTGGGCATGGACCATTTTCACATCTATTTGAAGAGATAATCCAAGAAAAAAAAATTTCTCATGAGGATTTTGGTAAAGAGATTATTCTAAAATCTGAAATTGGTGACATTCTAACAAAAAATGGATTTGATAAAAAATTAATAACAAAAATTGCATTTGGTGATTCAAAATTTCAATATATGAATGAAATTGTTTCAGGTGCACTTAGCGCAGATATGATGGACTATTTGCTTAGAGATGGCTATTTTACAGGAGCAGAGCATGCAAAAATAGATCATAAAAGAATTACACAGTCACTTGATGTACATCAAAAGAAACTTGCCTTAGAACGCTCTGCATTGTACTCTTTTGAATCAATGATGCATTCCCGATATCAAATGTTCAAAGCAGTTTATTTTCATAAAACAGTAAGAGCAGCAGAAGTTATGTTACTTGAAGCATTAAGAACTTCAGATGACGAATTTGGTTTTTCTAGCTTTAATCTAGATGAGTTTATTCAACTAACAGATGAACATGTTCTATCTAGTTTAGTTTCATCAAAGTCTCCTAAACTAAAACGAGCAAGAAAATTTGCACAAGACTACCAAAATAGAAAATTACTAAAATGTGTATTTGAGAGCATTATGACAAGCAGAAAAAATCTAAAGAAAATAAAAACAAATGAACTCAGAACATCCATTTCTAAAAAATCCAAAGTTGAAGAAAATGAGATTTTTGTTGATAGTTCTGTAACTCCATCAATTCCACTTGCACCTTCCAAAAATGAGTCAAAATCTGTCATTCTAATTACTAACGATGGTGGTAAATCCTCTGCAAAAGAGATGCCTATATCAGAAATTCCTGTAGTTTCGGCAATTTCGGGATTCATGAATATTCTTAGAATCTATACCTATCAAAAGAACAGAAAAAAAGTTGAAATTGCCGCAAAATCAATCATTGGTGAACTAGATTGAAAAAGAAAATTGTAATCAAATTATCTGGTAGGGTTTTTGCCATGGATAATGTCAAGCTTCTAAAAGACTGGGCAGAATTTCTAGTAAAAATTAGCAATGTATGTCAACCAATAATCATTGCTGGTGGTGGAAATATTGCTAGACACTACATCAATCATGCAAGATCTTCTGGTGCTGATGAATCAACACTTGATGAATTAGGAATTGAAATTTCTAGATTAAATGCAAAATTACTAATTTATGCTCTAAAAAATAAAGCATATTCTCATCCTCCAGCTACTCTACAAGAAGTTAGACATGCTGTAGATGATGGACTAATTGTTGTTGCTGGAGGCCTTCATCCTGGTCAGAGTACTAATGGAACGGCAGCATTGATTGCAGAAAAAGTAAAAGCTGAGCAATTTCTTAACGCTACTGATGTCGATGGGGTATATGATATGGATCCAAACAAATTCAAAAAAGCAAAAAAATTCAGACGAATTGAATTGAAAAATCTCAAAAATATGTTAGTCCATGAGGATTCTGTTGCAGGTGGATATGATCTAATGGATATAGTTGCTCTAAAAATTATTGAACGCTCCAAAATTAAAACAAGAATTCTCAAAGCTAGTCCAAAAATTATTGAAAAGGCCATTAAAGGCGGTAATTTAGGAACTGAGATAATTATTCCATCAAAATAATTTCTTTAAGATTCGTTTTGAATTGTAGGTCTAGTTTCAGTCCATATCAGGATCTCTTTTCCAGGATACTCTTCAACCCCTGAATCTCGAAGTTTCTTGTAGATTGTCAAGGCTTCATCTTTTTCAACTGCCTTTGACTGAGCCTTGGTGTACCCATCTTTGTCTACGATAATAGTCACATGCCCTTCTTCTGAATTAATTACTGCAGTAAAATCTTCATCTCCTACAGGCTGAAAATTACCATCCACTTTTTTTGTGGTTAAAGTCAACATTCCAAATCCTGCTGCCTCAAACATCTTCATTTGAGACTTTCCTGCTCTTTGTTTTCCTTGTTGTACTGCTTGAAAGTACTGCATAATTTTTCTCCTCCCCAATGGTATAATAACTATCTCAACATTTAAGAAATCAAAAGAGTTTGCAAAATTATGAATCCTAAAATTTTTGTTGGAATTGCCGCGGTAGCACTTGCTGCAATATTAGGTGGAATTCTACTTATGGGACCTTCAATTGATCTAGAATCTCCGGTACAACCTAATGGCTCTTCAGACGTTCCACAAATCAGACCTATTGAAATTGAATTAGAAGAGATCGCTATTTCAAAAATATCAGAACGTTCTGTCACAATTGATGTTGCATTTGAAATTAAAAATCCTAATGATCGTTCTATGATTGTTACAACTATGGATTATCAATTATTTGAAACTGGATATTCTCAATCTGAACAACTAGGTGGAGGACAAATTGGACATAGGGCTGAAGGAATGGTAGAATTTGGTTCAAACTACTATACTCTACTTGGTGGAAACTCTATCATACTCAGAGATGAAATTGTATTGAAGAATTCTGGTAACACTCCTGAATTATGGTCCAACTTTGAATCTAATACTAATACTTGGAAAGTTTCAGGTGTTGTGTTTTACAATTTGAGTTCTATGACAAGTGGACAAGAAAATGAACTCTTCTTTGAATTCACTCAATAAACTTCAATAGTATCACAAAATCATAAAATTATGATAATTTGTTTTTAGAGATAAAATATTGGCAAAGTTATAAAAGCCATTTCATTGGGATTTTATCAAATGGCAGAAGCAGGAATGGCCGCATTCGGCGCAGCAGCAGGAGTCGCAATTGCACTAGCAGTAGTGTGTTTCGCTCTTCGTGGTAAAGGACACCCTGAACCACTAGATTAATCAAAGGAATTTTTCCTTTACAATATTTTTCATTTATCTAGACTAGTCTTTCTTGCCCAATCCTAACATGTCTGCTAGGGATGTCTGTTTGGTGTTCTTTCTTTGTGTAAAGCATCTTTCATAATATTGGCATTCGTTACACTCAGTTGACGGTTCTAAGATTGGTGTCTTTTGTTCTTTGAGTAGGTTGTTTAGAACTCGAACTCTGCGTATAATATCTTCAAACATCTTTTTGTTACGTGTCAGTGAAAATGTTGTTTCTTTTCTGTCTCCAGTAATGTATACCACAATTCCATCTTCTTTGTCATATATCCACATACATGCATTAAGATACAATACATCACTTGCATGAGGATTTTCTAATTCTTCTGTACCTGGTCTAAATAATAGAATTGCATCATCTACAATCATATCTGCTTGGCCACGTAGCTTGAGATCGTTAATATCAAAATCCTTTGGGTCACTACCATACTGTAATTTTCTTAGTAATCCTGAAAGAAGCTCGTTGAATCCTCTTCTTTCAACCTCTTGAGGATCTATTCTATCATAGTATGCACGTCTCATACATCTGACCACTTCTTGAAGATGAATGGTTTGGATATTCTTAGAATCTATATCAATTTCTAATTCATCTCCAATTGATTTTACGGCATTTTGAATAGTAGTTCGATAATCTCTATCTCCCATCATAATAACATCAATTTCTTGTATCTCTTCTTATAGTTTAGCTTATTAATCTGGTAACAAATTTTGAGATTCTTCCAGAAAAGGCTAGTATAACAAAATGAACTCCAAAACCAATGACTGCTCCAACTATCAATTCTCCTGTCAAAAAATAAATTCCTAGGAATAACCCTAATGGAGGTAATGCGAAGATCATCGCCAAGAATGAACTAACCCAAACCATCTTGAATAGAACTTCAGAAGAAATATTTGATTTCTTATTAAAAAAATTAATCATCTCAAAATTTCTATTCTTCTTCTAGGATTAATTTTGACATTGTTGTCTCAGTTGGGATCTTTTGCTCAACTGCAAAAGCAATTGCTGCTAGATTTCTCACCTCAAATGAGGTTAATTTGGTAATTCCAACAACTGTTGCAAAGCTAAACATCTTTGCAAATGACCTAAGTGATGTTCTGTAAATCATCATCTCAAATGCTCTCTCAAATTCAGCAATGGCATCTAACTCATTTTCAACTTGTGGTACAAGATCTTTGTATTTTGTACTAGCTAGTTCATTGAATGCATCCCTTACAGTTCCTGCTGCCATCATCCTTCCAAGTAATTCTCTTGCAGGTGGACTAGCAGGAATTATCAAATCTTGAATTTGGTCCTCTTGTAATCCCCAAAACTTTCCTCTAATTACACTGAGAATATTGTAAAAGTCAATATCCATTGCGACTAATTGTGTTGCTTCTTTATCAGAAAAATTTTTCATGGCGCCAGCAAGATGTTGGTATAGAATTTTATCAAAATATGTATCAATTATTTGGACATTCTTTTTCTCATTGTATAATGCAGCTGCTTTTGCAATTTCTTCTCCAAACTTACCAGAGTTCAAACTCGCAACTGCTTCTTCAAAATCTTTGGCAACTAGAGCTTTGACAACGACGTCTCTTTGCTTGATAAGTTCTTCAGCGTGTAAATTTACGTGAGTTTCAATGTCCTCTTGTTCTTTTCCTAGTGCTTTGCCCTTAAGAATTAGTTTAAGATTTGAGATAATGAATTTCATGTAATAAGCATCAAGAACACCAGAGTTTCCTGATGTCTTTGCAATTGAATAATGGATATCTGCTAGTTTGCTTCTTAGGGCAGATTCAATACTCTGAGAAGTAAATGGTTTTTGAACATCAGATACTGCATCTCCATAAACGGTATTTTTGATTCTAGTCATCAATTCTTCTAAATCTCTAGATTCTGCTAATGTTTGAAAATCTGCTTTGGTTAATAATTTGCCCTTTTTGCTGTAGGCTTTAACAGAAGCATAAACATTCTTAGAACCGCCCATTTCGATCAATCTCAATGGGCAACTGATTTTAATGTTTGGCGATCTAGTTTAGGAACAAATTCTAGGTGATTTTATCAAGGAATTTGATGGCATCTTCTTTTTCCTGCTTTGAGAGATTCACAAAAGCTGTCAGAATCTCCTTTTGGATTACTAATGATTCATCTGAAATCTCTCTTAATTTTGAGAGATCAAATGGAAGTAATTCCTTGATTTTATTGTCGCAAAATGCCTTTACATATTTCTGAAAAATTGAATACGTGAAATTCGGACTAGTCTCCAAAAGACTAGCTAAAATCTGCTCAAACTCTTTTTCTTTAGATTCTGACTTTGAGAAAAACTCTCCCAACAAATTTTCTCTATTTTTGATATCATTAATTGAAAGAGCGATCAAAATACCTTTTCTTGTAAGATGATAGTATGGAATTCCCTTTTCTTGAAGTGCTTTGGGGCCTCTCTGGAGAGGTAGCCTTCCATCCTCTTCTGCAATCCCCATTGGAAGAAGAATCTCATCTAGATCCCTAAAAATTCCTGAATAGATATTCTTCCAGGCAATACCCTGTTTTTTTGCCATTTTTTGTGAAATCCCTGTTCTAGTTCTTTCAGCAGGATTTGCATTGCTTGCAAGAATTCCAATTATTGCTCTTTGTCTTTGAGCTTCTCCAGTTAGCTCTTCTCCTTTAGTTTTGAAAGTATCAAAAATTGCTAGTTTAGTTTCTGATTTTCCCATATTCGCACATCCTTAACATAATTTTCATATTTTATGTTACTATCAGAATATACTAAAATATAATAATTTACTTTTTTGAATGTTTTGGAGTCTCCAACCCTTAAATAAAATCCAATTTCGATAAATTTAATGAATTCTAGGAACTACAAGTATGCTCTATTACTTGTAGCCGCAGTATCCATCACAGCAGCAGGTGCAATGTCACAGGCATATGCACAAAGTGTTGAAGATGGTATGGACGGATATGTAAAAGGAACCAGTGGAATTTACACTGGCAATCCAGCAGAGTGTTGGTTTGATGACGGCGAAGGCGGCATGCTACCTTGTATGGTTGATACAGGTGACATGGCATGGATGCTAACAGCAACATCAATGGTACTCTTCATGTCTCCAGGTGTCGGTTTCTTTTATGGCGGTTTAGCCAGATCAAAGAACGTCGTCAATGTACTTGGAATGACTCTCATTGTTATGGGCCTTATGGCTGTACAATGGGTTCTATGGGGATACTCACTAGCATTTGGTGGAATTGATTCTGATGCAAACCTGTTCATGGGTAACTTAGATTATGTTGGATTCAACATGGTATCGGCTTGGGCACCGTTAGGTGAACTAGGTCCTTGTCATGACACATGGTCTGCAGCGTACCAGATGAATGAGTTTAAGGAAGGCGAATATTGTAGTCTAAGTTGGCCAGGTACAGTACCTCACCAACTATTTGCAATGTTCCAAGGAACCTTTGCAATCATCACACCAGTTCTAATTATTGGTGGTTTGATTGACAGAATCAAATTCAGCGCATTAGTCATATTCGTACTCTTATGGGGAACCTTCGTTTATGATCCAATAGCACATTGGGTCTGGGGAGGCGGATACATAGGAGGAGGTTCGTTAGACCTTGATCCAGATCTATCACCATCGTATGCATTAGACTTTGCTGGTGGTACTGTAGTACACATTTCTTCCGGATTCGCTGCATTGGCAGGAGCTATGGTCCTTGGCAGAAGACTTGGATATGGCAAAGTGCCAATGGAACCACACAACATCCCATTGGTTGTCCTCGGAGCAGGTATCCTATGGTTTGGATGGTTTGGTTTCAACGCAGGAAGTGAAGTAATGGTAGACGGCATTACCGTCAGCGCATGGACTGTTACTAATACCTCAACTGGTATGGCCGCAGTTACTTGGGTCTTGATGTCATGGGCACATACAGGAAAACCAAGTATTGTTGGTGCAGCATCAGGTGCAGTAGGAGGATTGGTAGCAATTACACCAGCCTCAGGTTGGGTAGGTCCAATGGCCGCAATTATAATCGGTATTGCAGCTGGTACAATTTGTTATGCAAGTGTAGCATTCAAAAACTCACGTAAGTGGGATGACGCATTAGATGTATGGGGAATACACGGAATGGGTGGTCTTACAGGTGCAATTTTGACTGGTACCTTAGCAAGTCCACATGTATGGGATACTGGAGACGGTATTGGTGCATGGACTGGCACTGCAGAAGGAATGGAACAGCAAGCAATCAGCATTATTGCAGCAGCAATGTCAATTGCTTATGCATTTGGTGTAACCATTGTAATTCTCAAGGTAATGGATGCCGTATGGCCTGGCGGAATCAGAGTCACTCCTAAAGAAGAGGAGATTGGTCTCGATTTGGCTCAGCACGGAGAAAGAGCATACGTAAACGAATAGAAAAAACCCTTTTCTTTTCTTCTTTTTATTATTCACTCTTTAATCTATGATTAGAAATTTTTTTGTAATTTATTTTTCATTATTACATAAATTCATATGATATGAAATACCTAAATACTTGATAAATAATCGCATGAGTCTTGTTCTAATGAACAATCAAAGAGGAACCTCATCATTTAGTTCTAACAAATTCCATAACAATAGATTTGCAAAAAATGATCATAATAACACACGATTCTCAAAAGAAGGTCTGAAACTAACAATTCAAAAGGGAACAAAATCTCGTAGAATTACAAAAAAACCTAAAGTTGGAATTCCTATATCTCATAGAGTTATCATGTGAATAGGGGAACTTTACGCCTAAATCTGTCATAAATCAAAGAAATTAATTTGATTATTGAAATTACATTTTATGATAATTTCCACAAATGAACTAAATTCAATTCTAAATGACCCTGACGTGATTCTAGCTGATACTCGTTCTTTCAAAGAATATTCTGAAGGTCATATTCCAGGAGCAGTTCATTTAGACCTATTTGCATTTCACTGGATTGATACTTCAAAACAAGGAATTGAGAATTTCAATAACCAATCAAAATCATTGCTATCTTTTCTTGGTGTTTATCCTGAAAAGAAAGTCATCTTTTATGATTCAGTATCTGGAATGCTTGCAGCTAGAGGTGTATGGATGTTGATGTATTTTTCTCATGAAAATACCATGATGCTTGATGGTGGAATCACAAAATGGAAAAAAGAAAACCTTCCACTTGAGACAAAACCTAATGGATTCAAACCATCTGATTTTTCAGGCAAAACTAATCCTGACATAATTACAGGATTTGAATATATTCAGGATAATCTTGAAAATGTGAAAATTCTTGATGCCCGCTCACCTGGGGAATATGATGGCAGTACAGTTCGTGCTGCCCAGTCTGGTCATATTCCAAATGCTGTCAATATTGATTGGAATCAGAACATCAAAGAAGATGGGACATTCAAAAGTGATGAGGAATTATCAAAAATGTATGATTATCCAAAAGGCACTGAAATTATAACTTATTGTCAAGGAGCATATAGAGCAGCTAATACATTTTTGGTTCTCAAAAAACTAGGATTCTCAAACGTCAAAGTCTATCTAGGTTCTTGGGGTGAATGGGGAAATCGCCTGGAACTACCTGTAGAAAGTTAATTTAAGAAAATTTTATGAATACTTTCTTTTGTTAAATGCAATTTGTAGATATCATCATTTTTTAGAACAAAAATTCTGTCATGCATTAAAAATAACTCAATCATATCTGTAATATCTGAATTCATTAGATCACTTGCTTTGTATGGACAAAACATCAATCCCGGTAGCCGTGCATCATCATAACTTTGCTCTAGTTTCATGGCATGAGTAAAGGAATTGTTTGCGACATCAGTAATTACAAAATCAACACAGCAAAGTGGTTGCTTTTTTGATTCTTTGACAATATTTTGAATGACCCTTCCACAATATTTTGAACCATCGGTTCTATCATGTGGATTGTATGGTTTTATTGTTCCATTGAACCAATCAAGTTTTGATAGAATTTTTTCTGCATGGTGCTTTGGGGGGGCGGCAAATGACTTGAACCATTCTGTACCACTTGTCATTCTATCCAAAGACTTTAGAAAATTATTCATTGATTTTTCATCTGAATAAATTAACAAATCATGAACATGTGGTGCATCAGTCTTTTTGTCAAGCCATTGATCTACTGCATCTTTTACAATTGAATTAATTGAAACCCCCATTTGTTCTGCCTTTTTTCCTAGATTCGAGTGTGTGGATTTATCAAATCCACGAACCAGAACATCTTTTGTCATGATATCGTTTGTGCGCATGATTATATAAATTATGATATCATGATATCAAATAAAGTAATCTTAATATAATGATATCATGATATCAATATCATGAAAACACAAACCCAAACAATAGTAAATGGTGTAAATGTCTCTCAACTTTTTGAAACGATTGACAGCATCAAAGAAAACAAGAAAATTGCAAAGTTCAATTTTCGTGCAAAAAACAAATGGATTGATGGAACCAAAAATCAAACAACTGTAAGTAATTTTTATGGAGCATGCAAAACTCACACAAGAGAAAATCCTCATGTCTTTGTAAAAGATGAACCATCTGTTCTCTTAGGAAATGATAATGGTGCAAATCCTGTAGAATATCTATTAGCAGGACTTGCTGGTTGTGTGACAACTAGCTTAGTTGCACATGCAGCTGCAAGAGGAATAAAAATTGATTCAATTGAATCTACTCTAGAAGGAGATATTGATCTTCAAGGATTATTCCAATTAGATAAGAATGTCAATCCTGGATATCAGGGAATCAATATTGACTTTAAGATAGAATCTGATGCATCAGAAGAAACTTTGCAAGAATTAATTGAACTTGCAAAAAAAGCCTCCCCTGTAGCAAATACTGTTTCAAGACCCACTCCAATTAATGTAAAATTGGATAACTAGAGGGAGATGATTTTGGTGAGTTCTTTGCAAAAACAAAATAACGACATAGAATCAATCAAAATTATGAATACTTTTGATGTAATTAGAGAACGTCGTTCAGTAAAGCACTATGATCCAAATCGTAAACTCTCTGATGAAGAAATTGAGAAATTGATGTCTTTGGCAGTTTTATCTCCAACTTCATTTAACATGCAAAATTGGCGATTTGTTTTGGTAAAAGATCCTGAAATTCGAAAGAAGATTTGTGCGGCATCTTGGGATCAGGATCAAGTAACCGATTCTTCATTATTGTTAGTTCTTTGTGCTGATTTGAAATCCTGGAAGAAAAATCCTGCACAATACTGGAAAGATGCTCCAAAGGAAGCTCAGGACTTTTTGGTACCTGCAATGGGAATGTTTTACGAGGGAAAAGATCAATTACAAAGAGACGAAGCAATGAGGTCTTGTGGAATTGCTGCTCAGACGTTAATGCTTGCAGCAAAATCAATGGGGTATGATTCAAATCCAATGATAGGATTTGATCCAGAGAAAGTTGCAGAACTAATCAATTTACCAGAAGATCATGTGATATCTATGATGCTAGTAGTAGGAAAACAAATCAAACCTGCTATGCCTCGTGGTGGACAACTCCCATTAGACAAAATTGTCTTTACTGATAAATTCTAAATCATTCAGAAAGAAAATCTTTTGTTTCAAAAAACCCTGTTAATTCCTTTGATATTTGGTCTGAAAACATGCCTAAAATCTCAAAATCTGAGGGCGAAAATTGTTTTTTGCTAAACAAAGCAAGTACTGCAACTACTTTTCTGTTGTATATCAAAGGGTAACCTGCAAATGACTTGAGTTTCTCTTTTTTTGCCCAATCATGATATTTTATTCGTGGATCATGTATTACATCATTAGAAACAATCGGTTTTTTCGTAGTAACTATTGCTCCTATCTTTAATGATTTTATTGGAACTTTGGAAAATTCACCTTCAACATTTTTGTATTTTCCAGCACTAAATCGTAAAATTAATGATTTCTCAGATTTGTCCACAAACCAAACTCTTGCAAACGTTGCATCAAAATATTTTACAAGACTTTCTACTATTGATTGAAGTCTTTCATTTAGTGTATCGTATTTTTTTATTTGTTGAAGTATCTTCAAAGCTTGAAGTTTCTTTTCATTAATGTGTTCTTGATCAAAAATAGTATATGGGATACTTTTGATTAAATTTGATTCATAAGATCTATAGTCTGATATCAATTCTGAAAATTTGTTTAGAAAATTATTTGTCTCTAAATCAAACTGTTCTATAGAATCAAAAATAAAGTGACAAACCCAATCAAAATCTCCATTTAGTCTGCTGGAATATGTACAAAAATGTGATTCATTAACATATTCTGTAAGTCTATTGATCAATTCTGGTGTATCTTTAGTAAATTTGAATTTCAAAACTATTGTACGATTGACTTTTTCTGAAATTAATTCTGGGTTTAATGTAACAGAATAACCCACAACTGTGTTATTTTTTTCTAATCTTTGTAACCTGTGTCTTATCCCCCTATCTGTTATGTGGTAATTCATATTTTGTAAAATCTTTGTAATGTCTTTAGATGATTTTCTAGCATTCTTTCCTAACTCTGTTAGAATGATCTTATCGATTTCATCTACCATAGTTCAAATATTGATTGCTATTAATTATGATTTTCCAAATTGGACATATTATGCTGATTTCAAATAATTTAGCCTATTTTTATATCCAATCTGGACATTTTCGATAAAATATTTTTCCGTGAAAAATATATCCATTTCCACGTATACTATATCATGATTTCAAGTAAAAACTGCCTGAAATGCGGTTCACAAAACATAACCTTTGATGATGATAAATTCTCTTGTGGAAATTGTGGATTATCTTTTTGTAGTTTTACGATAGCAAAAAACATGGGAGATGTAATGAAAGAATGAATTTGCTTGGTGTGTCCTTAATAGTTGGTTTTACAATTTTGTTTTCAGTACTTGCTGTAGATGATGCATTTGGAACTTTTAGAGAATCAAGGAATACTATCAAAATTAATCAAACAAATGAATATGCAAACTATGTCCACTTCCAACCAGAATGGAAAAGCTATCCTAGAAATCTCATTGTTGATGTTACAACAACATGGGAACGTGAAGTCATTCCTGGAGAAGAAGAACAATCTGATATCTCAAAACATGGTGCAAAACAAAGACAAAATGGCCTTCAATACATTAACAGCAAACCAGTAGTTGCAGTACAATACGATTACAGAGATTGTGAATCTCAGTGGTTCCATTATGCAAAAACCAGCCTAGATTTTCTTGGATATCAATTAGATATGTTTAGAGAAAATGACTCCATTCCAAATTCTGCATATTCAGATGAATCTCAAAAACAAAAACTTCAAAATGGATTTGCACAATTTGTCCCAATTTGTACATCTAAAGAATCAACAAATTACAAGTATGATGTATCAGTAAATGATGATACTATAGGCTTTGATGTCTATTTTGTTCCATCATATGTTCAGCAATGGTACTATTTCTTGTATCCTGCAAATTTTGAATATTATTCTGATGATGGATGTTTTGCAAATAACTATCAAAAATTCTCTGGACAATGTAATGGAATAGATAAAAACGGAGGATTATTGATTGTGATTCCTGATGAATTGTCAAGACCTATGACAAAAATTTCTGTTAAACTTACCGAGACATAACCACTTTTAGGAAATTTCTAACAATCTTTTATGTTAAAAAATCTCTAAAAACTCATGGAATTTCTAAAGAAACTCAAAGATACCGCTGAATCCGGTGTTGAAAAAGGAACCGACCT
Organism: Candidatus Nitrosopumilus sp.; assembly: GCA_016125975.1. GTDB lineage: Archaea > Thermoproteota > Nitrososphaeria > Nitrososphaerales > Nitrosopumilaceae > Nitrosopumilus. The sequence goes on along the minus strand of JAEFCZ010000070.1, from coordinate 5,247 downwards.
TGGCAAAAAAGGTGTTGAGAAAGGTGCAGAACTTGGAACCAAAGGATATGAGGGAACAAAGGATGCTGCCAAAAAAGGACACGATAAAGCTAAAGGTGACTAAATTCTTTTTTTAAAATTTTATTTTCTTTTCCAAATGAATTGGTTGTAAATCAATTCTGGTCTAATTTGTCTAAATGGTTGAGAACCACCAGTATACCACTTTGTAAAGAATTCATACAAGTGCAATCTGAGAGACTGGATATACACAATTAATCCTTCAATCATCATAATTCCCAAGTTTCCTCCAATGATCAATGCCATTGCGCCACCTGATGATGCTCCTCCAAGTGAAGTAAATGCATTATTAACAGTCAACAACAGTGCTGCGTGCACCAGTAACATGATTCCGAGTCGAGCATAACTAATCGTGTGCGCAAGACACTCTACTGTCTTTCCAAGGAATACTTCCATGATGACACTTGCAGGATCCGCTCCATCTTCTGGATGCTTCTTTGCATGCATTATACCTCCAACCATCATAATTACTACTGATGCAATTACTGTAACCACTGCAATTCTAGTAATAATCCAAACTTGAGCCCATTCTCCTAAGAATATTGTAACCCATGGTACTGATTCTGTGTGAACTTTGGAATACATGTTCATTACATCATACTGAGAACCAATTGCACACATCATAATGACAACAATTCCACCATAAAGTGTGATGTTTGGAATTGCTTCAGTATATGCTACCATCTTATGTCCTTGTTTAATTAATCTGATAATTCTCAAAGTCATTGCCCATAACAGATGTACAATTCCTAAGAATAATGAAACTTTGAGAATGTCAATTACTTGTTCAAATGTTAATTCTGCAACACTCAAAATTCCAACTAAGAAACTAACTGAATGTAATGCTCCACCTTCTTCTAGTAATCCTTCAAATGGACCCATATGATCAAGGTGATAACCAAACGCTTCTCCTGTTCCAACACCAGCTATTGCTGCTGCAGCACCAGAGATTGCAATGAGCATTCCCCATCTAGAAAGTTCTCCTTGTCCCTTTACTTTGAACAAAAGTCCCATTCCCATGAGTAACAATCCGTGACCCATATCTGCAAACATCAGTCCATAGAATATTGGCCACATGAGTGCAATCATAGGTGTTGGGTCTGGTTCTCCTGCCTTTGGAATTCCCTGACTTTTTGTAATAACCTCAAAGGTTCTAACGAATTTTTTATTATCTAATAATGTTGGAACTTGTTCCTTTAGTTTTGGATCAGTAATCTCTTCTACGATTGACGTCCATTGTTTTGTAGAATCTTTGAACTTTGATTCCATCTTTGCTGGGATGAATCCTTGAATAACTGCAAAATTTTTGGTTCCACCAGGTTTTCTCAAAGTCTCAAGAACATCTTTTGCAACCATTGCTTTTTCATGAATGGCCAAAATATCGCGTCTGCTCTTCTTTGTTAATTTGGCCAATTGTTTTTTGATTGATGCCTGTTTTTCAGTTAATTCTTTGATTTTTGATTCGGCTAGTGCATATGCTTCACTAGGAACCTGTGGGAATCCCTCTGGAATTTTAAATGAATTTGAGTTGAAACTTCTTAGGACTTTGAGAACTTTCTCAGAATCATTATTGTCTGCAATTACTAGAATTGCTGATTTCTCTTTACTATCTAAATCATATTTGCTAATTGTAACTCCTTCAAGTGAGCGGCTAATCTCTTCATAGTTTGCAGTGTCAATAACAAAGAGATTTGTGAAAAAGTACTTCATTAAACCAAATCCAGAAATATCCATGTTTAACTTCTTGATGATTTCTAGAGTTTCTTTGAGCGAAGTGTATTCGTCAATTGACGTTCTAGTATTTGCAGCATCTTCTAGTAATTTTGCTGGTTCATCAATAATTGATGGTGTTTCTTTTTCTATGTCTGCTACCATCTCTTCAATTTCATTAATTTCATAATCTTTTTTCTTGATTACAGTTCCCTTGAACATAATCTCCATTATTCCTACTGTCTGAGGAATTCCCATTCCTTTGATTACATCATCAATTGATTGGAATGTTTGCTGTGCTTTTAACAGAAGATCGTCTATTTCAGGGGTTACCAGATCATCTGCAGAATCTACTTTATGATACCATTCAAACTCAGTCAATCTCGAAATTGCTTTTGGAGATTCACTTCTTGGCAAAATTACGCTTCCAAGTTTTAGATCGGCTGTTCCCAAGACAAATTTTGGGTATTTTCATTGAGTTTAATATCTTTCTGATGGCATCTTTCCCAAACATTAAAATCTATTATGGATGAACGGCACCCATTGGCATCTAATTCTTTAGAAGTTACAATTGATAAAATCCTAAAAAACACCGAAAATGATGTCCTTTCAAATATCAAATCCGCCCTTGATGACTCACAAGAAAACCTTGATGATTCTATTCCTAAATTAGAATCTGAATATGATAAAATTCTCTCAGATGGTAAAAAAGAGGCAGAAAAAATTGAAAAACAGATTATTGGAAGTGCCGATATTGAGGCTAGAAATAAACAATTAATGGCATTAGAAGAGGCAGTTAACAAGGTATTTTCTAAAGCACTCGATCAAATTGCAAATGCTGATCGCAGTGGTGATTATTCTAATTTGATTAAGACTATGATTGAAGAAGCAACTCAAATTTTGGGAACTTCAGAAATTACAGTTTCTACAAATACAAAAGACAAAGACGTAGTTCAATCAACTTTATCTCAATTCTCAGGAGCTGTAATGTATTCTGAAACAATTGATTGTCTTGGTGGAATAATTGTAAAATCAAAAGATGGTGCAATGACATTTGACAATACGATCGATGCAAGAATTGAACGTCTGAAGCCTTTAATAAGGAAAGAGATTGCATCCAAATTCGGGGTATAGGAGAATAGAATGGCAGCTCAGGGTAGAATTGTTTGGGTAAGCGGTCCTGCAGTTAGGGCTGACGGTATGTCTGAAGCAAAGATGTACGAAACTGTAACTGTTGGAGATTCAAAATTAGTCGGTGAAGTAATTAGATTAACTGGAGATGTAGCATTTATCCAAGTTTACGAATCAACAAGTGGATTAAAACCAGGTGAACCTGTAGTTGGTACTGGAAACCCACTCAGTGTTTTGTTAGGTCCTGGAATTATTGGACAACTTTATGATGGAATTCAAAGACCACTAAGAGCATTATCTGAAGCTTCTGGTTCCTTTATCGGAAGAGGTATTACAACTACTCCAGTTGACATGACCAAAAAATATCATTTTGTTCCATCAGTTAGTAACGGTGATGAAGTTGCAGCAGGAAATGTTATTGGAATTGTTCAGGAAACTGATCTTATTGAACACTCTATCATGGTTCCACCAGACCACAAAGGTGGAAAAATTGCAAACTTGGTATCAGAAGGAGATTATGATTTAGAAACTGTATTGGCAACAACTGAGAGCGATGGTCAAAACATTGAACTCAAAATGTATCATAGATGGCCTGTACGAAAACCACGTCCATACAAGAACAGATACGATCCAACAGTTCCACTACTTACTGGTCAACGTGTAATTGATACATTCTTCCCAATTGCAAAAGGAGGAACAGGTTCAATTCCTGGAGCATTTGGAACAGGAAAGACTGTTACATTACACCAAATTGCAAAATGGGCAGATTCTCAAGTTGTAGTTTACATCGGCTGTGGTGAGAGAGGAAACGAAATGACAGAAGTACTTGTCGAGTTCCCACATCTCAAAGACCCACGAAGTGGAAAACCACTTATGGATAGAACTGTACTTGTTGCAAATACCAGTAACATGCCAGTAGCAGCAAGAGAAGCAAGTATCTATACTGGTGTAACAATTGCAGAATATTACAGAGATATGGGTAAAGACGTTGTACTTGTAGCAGATTCAACAAGTAGATGGGCCGAAGCACTCAGAGAAATGAGTGGTAGATTAGAAGAGATGCCAGCAGAAGAAGGTTATCCATCATATCTTGCATCAAGATTAGCAGAATTTTATGAAAGAGCAGGTCGTGTTAGAGCAGCAGGAAGTCCAGACCGTGATGGTTCTGTAACTTTGATTGGTGCTGTTTCACCATCTGGTGGTGACTTTACAGAACCAGTTACAACTCACACCATGAGATTTATCAAAACTTTCTGGGCTTTGGATGCAAAGCTAGCATATTCTAGACACTACCCATCAATTAACTGGATGAACAGCTATTCTGGTTATCTTGCAGACATTGCAAAGTGGTGGGGTGAGAACATTAACGAAGATTGGTTGACTCTAAGAAGTGAAGTTTATGGTGTCTTGCAAAGAGAAGATACACTAAAAGAAATTGTTAGACTCTTAGGACCTGAAGCACTTCCAGATGAAGAAAAATTAATTCTTGAAGTTGCAAGAATGGTAAAGATTGGTCTCTTACAACAAAACTCATTTGATGATGTTGATACTTATTGTAGTCCAGAAAAACAATACAATCTAATGAAATTACTAGTTGACTTTTACAAGAAAGGCCAACAAGCAATCAAGGAAGGAACTCCTTTGGCTGACATTCGTGCAATGTCAAGCATTGCATCAATTCTCAAAGCAAGAATGGATATCAAAGATGATGAGATGCCAAAACTTGATCAACTAGATGCAGATATGCAAGCAGAATTCAAATCAATTACAGGAGTTAAAGTATCAAATTGACAGCAGAAGGCGGAGTTCAATACAGTAAGATTGCAGAAATCAAAGGTCCTCTAGTTATTGTAGATGATGTTGATAATGCAGCATTTGACGAATTAGTTGAAATTGAAACTAAAGATGGTGAAAGAAGATTAGGTAAAGTTCTCGAAGTTGGAAACGGTAAAGCAATCGTCCAAGTTTTTGAGGGAACAACTGGATTATCTATTGCTGCAACAAATGCAAAATTTGTAGGCAAAGTTATGGAAATGCCAGTATCAAGAGAAGTACTTGGTAGGGTCTTTGATGGTTTAGGTAGACCAAAAGATGGACTTCCAGATCCAATTGCTGATTCATTTATTGACATTAACGGTGAACCAATGAACCCAGAACAACGTGAATATCCAAAAGATTTCATTCAAACTGGTGTATCTGTAATTGATGGAATGATTACTCTAGTTAGAGGACAAAAACTTCCAATCTTTTCAGGTTCTGGTATGTCACACAACCTCTTAGCAGCACAAATCGCAAGACAAGCAAGTGTAATTGGTACACAAGATGATTTCGCTGTAGTATTTGCAGCAA
>JAEFCZ010000041.1 GCA_016125975.1 Candidatus Nitrosopumilus sp. | reverse complement strand
TGCAGGTGGGCAGTTCGGCTGGGGCGGCACCCCTTTGAAAAGATATCAAAGGGGCCCAAAGTTGAGTTCAAACGGGGCAGAAATCCGTTGAAGAGGGCAAAGCCAAAAACTCGACTGAATGGATTTCCAAACGCACGGAATTCATAGACGAAAGTCTGGCTTAGCGATCCTTCGTGTGCCCACTATTGGGGCCCGGAGGTGACAGAAAAATTACCCCAGGGATAACAGGCTCGTCGCGGGCGAGAGCTCCTATCGACCCCGCGGTTTGGTACCTCGATGTCGGCTTTTCCTATCCTGGTCCTGCAGCAGGGGCCAAGGGTGAGGCTGCTCGCCTATTAAAAGGGAACATGAGCTGGGTTTAGACCGTCGTGAGACAGGTCGGTCTCTGCCTGATGGAAGCGTGAATAACTGAGGGGAAGTTGCTCCGAGTACGAGAGGAACAGAGCAGCGTGGCCACTGGTTTACCGGTTGTCTGACAAGGCAGGCCGGGCAGCTAAGCCGTTTAGGCTAAGTGCTGAAAGCATCTAAGCACGAATCCTATCCCGAGACAAGTTATTCTTTCGTAAGATGAAGGTCGGCAGCAGAAGACTGCGTTGATAGGAAGGTGGTGTAGATCACAAGCTTCGGCGAGTGGTGAGCCAGCCTTTACTAATAGACCAACACATCGGTTCAGCCACTTACATAGAGACACTGACCTCGTGTTTGACCTATAACCAAGGGAAAAACACGGGGTTTATGCACGATGATCATATATTACACGACAAATTTTTTCATTTGAATTAATTAGCGGATGCTATGCAATACCGTTGAATAAATATCACTTCATTCTATAGAATATTGCCTTCAATGATTGGACATCATTTTAGGCAAACTCCTTGTTTGATGAGGATTCGATATTCACACAAAAACGGTAGGGTCTGGAGCATGTGTTTGAATCATAAGCTCCAGGCCTTTTTACTTTGATTTCTTTCTAGCTTCTGAAACTGTTTTTCTAGTAACTGGAGTTCTCCAATACTTGTTTCTACATTTAGCACAAGTTTCCGGTTCCCCCAATTGAGAAACCCATGATTTGAAACAACGATAACAAGAATGAGCAAAATAGCCTGGAATGACTTCAATTGTTTCTCCAGGTTTTATTTTTATCATACTGTAATCTATTTGGTAACTGTTCTATATATACATTGTTTGTATATTTACATTAAATGTATATATACTGTAATTGTATAGATACTTTATGATTCAAACACAAAAAACAAACATTGACGGCCACAACGTCAAATTCGGTAGTCATATGATGACATTTTTGAAAAATCAAGGGATTGACTTTAGCAACAGAGAACACCAACACTTTAGATTGACATCAAAAGGTTGGATGGATTTAGTTGTAGAGTCTTGGTATGAAGGCGAAACTCTCAAAGTCTCAGTCGCACATTATGGAAAACAAAATGGCGATGCAATGAGAGATCCAGAAATCGTTTACTTGATGAATATGAAAATTGGCCGAGTAATTCCTTCAATGTATCAAAATGATTACATTGGCTCATACCAAGAAGCAGCTTATGAGAAAGATGGATTACTTATCTCAAAAAAGCACTAGTAAAAGATCTAAAATCATTTACTAGAACATGGGTTCAAAACATCAAAGCACAAGGCCACAAATTGGAGAGGGGAAACTAATGTACCCTCACAATATGGATGCCATCGCCATCGAAAACACTAGAGGTTTGATTGACGATTCTCTTCTTTTAGAGACAGCCGAAAATCTCTATGATGGAGCTGCAGAAGAGATGTCAAAATCTGCGAGGAGGCAAACTAATGTCTCTTCCAGAAATGGCAGCAAAATTTGATTCCACATGTGATCATTGTGGAGCCAAAATCAAAAAAGGAGACATGATCTTCAAAGTCAATGATCATTGGTGCTCCAATCAGAGCTGCAAAAATTTAGCAGTTGCAACCTCTGAGACACTTGAAACAACAAACAACGATCCAGAACCACAAGAATATGAAAAAGTTCATTTTGAAATTTGGACTTTTGCATATCAAGCTGCAAAGGCAATCCATGATGGAAACGACTTTGAATCGCTGAAAAGTAGAAATATCTTAGCTCAGGTATTTTACAAAAAATGCTTTGATGCAAAGATTCATGGCGTAACCCAAAAACAGGCTTAAAACCTGTTTTTGCTAAACCCTAGTGTTGAGGTGGCAGAACGGTCATGCGTCATCCTGAAGAGATGAGCCCTCAGAAGCAAAGTGGGTTCGACTCACACCCTCAACTGCCTTTCATACCAAATTTTTATATATTTTAAAATTGTAAGAATAACAAGGTATTCAGTATCACTTTTAGGGTGATTTAGTCTTCTGAGGGCTCGAATACCCGTTTTCTCTTTTAACTTTCTCAATTGTAAAAGCTAAAGCAATTCTTAGATCCTTGCTTTTGTTTTCAGAAATAGAATGCCAAGTTTCTGCAGGAACTATCAAAAATTGATTCTCTTTTGGCTCAAATTCTTGATGTAATTTATCAAACCATTTCTCAATGTGCAAGTCATCCCAGACCATCTTGATTCGGAATTTGTTTAGAATCTCAGAGTGTCCTTGTATAACAACTCAAACCATCGCTGGTACCACTGGTCACATATTTGACGTCCAAACTGTTCACGTAGTGGATTAATTACAGTAGATATTGCAAGCTGTATTTTGCCAATCATTGTAGCACGATTGCTTGCTGACTCATCAAAGAACATCGTCTGAGGTAATCCAAGTGTTGCAACACAGTACCTAATCAAAAAGTCAGTAAGGTCTTTGAATTCAGTTACCTTTGGCGAAAAATCAACTGTGTCAAATTGTACATTTTCTGGATCCTCCATTAGAACACTAGGACCACCTCTTCCAATCCTGCAGATATAACATTGTACTCTGCTGCCTTTTGTGCTTGGTTTTGTCCCTCAGGTTTTACAGTTAGTATAAACATTCCAGCCCATGTGGCTTCAACCATTGCAGGAAAGTCAACACCGATTATAGTTCGTATGACACGAGCAGCATCAAGCATTGGTAATACCATAGAGCCACCATAAAACCAAGCGTTATGATATTTTGCAGAGATTAATGGATTCCATAAATAAATCATGTCAGTTGATGGAACCATATAGTATGCATTTCTCCACTGGACTGGTTTTAATCTCCAGCTATCTGATACCTCGATAATTCCTAGGTCTCTTGCATGTGCAAACTTTAGTCCTGATGGTATATTCTTGTATGACTTGCCATTCACTTTGACTGGTCTTTCATATGTGAACATTAGTGCAGAACGGTTAAACGAGTTTGTAGTATCAATCAATGCTGCAATCTTTTCAACAAATGAGACGTCTTGGTACCCTGGCATGTTAGTATCTAGCTGTCTGTCAATTTCTCGTAAATTGGTAATTATCTCTTGATTATTTTTTAATTCGTTGATATTGTTTTCATCGTTTTCTTGATCTGGGTTAATCAGTTCAAGTTCTGGCCTAAACCCAGTTCCTACGATAAACTTTGTAAAGGCATTCATCAATGCACCTACAAATATATTTTTTTAGCATCGCCTCAATTACGATATAATCTAAATCCTGCATTGGGTTTACAAAGTAGTTAGCCACTAGAGAATTATTCTCACGTTTTTTCTCAACTTGAGCTGCAGTTAATGCTGCACCTGAATTATGATCTGCTATTGACATTGACATGTGAGGTATCCAGTTTTGGATTACGTTTTCATCATAAGATGTGTCTTGGTCTAGTACAGACTGTCTTATTTTTCTCATAGAGCCGTGATGGGTCCTGCCATATGTGATATGTTGACATCTTTTTTCTTGGTCTTTGGATTTTCTTTTTCCTCTATCACATAGGGTTTGTATCCTTCGTTGATCAGCGGTGTTGTCTGTTTTGATTTTACACGTTTACGGAATTTAGGTTTTGTAGATTGTGATTTGGATTTTTTAGGTTTAGCCTTAGATTTTGACTTTGTACTGATTGTTTTTGATATTGTCTTTTTCTTTGCTGCCAATTACAGTTGAGATTATTCAATACAGTATAACGGAACTAATCTACCATCTTTTGCTAAAATGCTCTACAATATCAGAATCACGCTTGTAATCTTGTAATCCCAACGTGCTTGCAAATCTGGATTGTTTTCTGCCAATTCCACCAATCACATGATTCAAATCCGGTGTTGTCTGTGACAGTTGTTTTCTTGCAGCAAAACAGCATATCAACTGCGCCTTTACCAGGCTATCTTTTTCACTTCCTGGCGCATAATAGTTTATACTTCCCTGCTCTGTCTTGTGTTCTGCAAATACAGACATTTGATGAATTAACTCACGCATTGT
>JAEFCZ010000056.1 GCA_016125975.1 Candidatus Nitrosopumilus sp. | reverse complement strand
TCATAACCGTTTTTGTTATACCCGTCTAGGTCATACCCATTTTTGTCATAACCGTTTTTGTTATACCCATTTTTGTCATAACCTTTTTTGTTAAACCCCTCTTTATCAAAAGCAATTTTTGTATCGATGTGAATTCCATCTATAGAAAAACACCGATTATCATACCCATCTTTGTCATAACCATCTTTGTCATAACCTTTTTTGTTATACCCATCTTTATTGTAACCCTTTAAATCGAACCCATCGTCGTCATACCCATCTTTGTATCCTTTTTTGTCATAGCCGTTTTTGTCATAACCTTTTTTGTTAAACCCTTTTTTATTAAACCCATTTTTGTCATAACCTTTTTTGTCATACCCATTTTTGTCATAACCGTTTTTGTTAAACCCCTCTTTGTCATACCCCTCTTCATCATACCCGTCTAGGTCATATCCATGCTTGTCAAACGTACGACTAAGTCTATCCCACAAACCCATAACAGAATTTCATGAATTCAATTCACATAAACATTTTCACTCCTATCTGCGTCCAATTTTATGCCCAAAATAGTGGTTGAATCCCTGTAGTCTTAAATAAAATCTCACAAGAATAATCTAATGAATAATTTAAACAAGTGGGTTTCATTTCGCAACAGACTACGATTTACTGGATTAGTGGTATCTCCGATTCTCTTTACAATAATTATCTCATATCCAATAGAAGGACTAGTTTTTGAGGCCAAGCTTGTTTTGGGATTAGCTGTATGGATGGCAATCTGGTGGGGCACTGAAGCAATTCCATTTTATGTTACTGCATCAATTCCATTGTTTGTATTCCCACTGCTTAATGTGGCAGATATTGACAAAATAATTTCTGCGTATGGTGACAAGTTAGTATTTTTATTGATGGGTGGATTTCTAGTTGCAAAGACAATAGAAAAAGTAAATCTTCACAAACGATTTGCGTTAAACACTTTGAAAGTAGTTGGTACAAAACCAAAAAATATCATTTTAGGATTTATTATTGTCACTGGTTCCCTTAGTGCATGGATTACAAACACTGCCACAACTCTGTTAATACTTCCAATTGCAGTTGCAGTTATTTCACAAGTAGATGTTGCACAGAAAAAACGATTTGCTGTTTGTTTGATACTTTCAGTTGCCTATGCTGCCAGTTTAGGAGGAATGTCTACTTTGATTGGTACTGCACCTAATGCTCTTTTTGCTTCGTTAAGTGAATCCTTAGTTGATGCTGAAGTAATTTTCTTTGATTGGATGTTAGTTGGAGTTCCATTAAGTGTTGTTTCTCTTTTCGTATTATGGATATACATGACTACATCGGCAAGATTGGATAATAGTAAACCCGTTTTAAAAAGTAAAAACATTATCACAGTAGAATTAGGAAAACTTGGAAACTGGAGTAGAAATGAAAAAATTGTTCTGATAATATTTGCTGCAACTGCAATTGCATGGGTAACTCGAGGACTGTTTTGGAAAGACCTGGCTCCCTTTGTAGGAGATCATGTGATAGTTCTAGTCGCCGTGGCTGCTTTAATGATACTGCCATCTGGTCAAAAGAGACAACGCTTGTTGGATTTGAGAACAGCAAGTAAGATTCCATGGGGTGTCTTAATTTTGATTGGAGGTGGACTAGCTTTAGCTAGTGGATTTACTGCAACAGGACTAGATAATTGGATAGCAGACAAGCTGTTGTTTATTGGTGATCTTGACTTTTTCTTGATTGTTTTAATTATTGTCACCATTACAATGTTAACAAGTGAACTAATGAGCAATACTGCAGTAGCCGCTTTGTTACTACCAATCATGGCAGTTTTAGGAACGGCAACAGAGTTAGATCCTATTTTATTCATGGCACCTGTTGCATTTGCGACAAGCTATGGATTCATGATGCCAGTTGGAACTCCTCCAAATGCAATTGCAATTGGCAGTGGACATGTATCAATAAAACAGATGGTACGATATGGACTTCCGTTTGATCTTATCTGTATTCCAATTGTTACAGTAATGATGGTATTTTTGTTGCCATTGGTTTGGGGATAATAACAAAAACAACAAGTCCCTTCAAATGACCAAGAAATGTTCAAGCCTAATTGCGTCTCTTTTTATGTCCAAAACAGTAGGTGAATCCCCGTGGACTCAAAACTAGATGAATTTCTTTACTGTTTTCTGAACAGACTTGCTCACATTACTGATAATTGCAGGTGATGCACCAAGATGTTTCTCAGGTGAGAATATTGCGTCAATTTCTTTTTCAGTTAACTTTGATGTGAATGCCTTGTCATTTTTGATTGCATCTTTGTAAAACATTCCCTTGTCATTTGCCAAAAATGCAACTCGTTGAACATCTCTGTATGCCACAAATCTTGGAACACCTTTCTTGATTAGTGCCTCTAGCACAAATTCTGCAAAGATTTGTCCCTTTGTGATGTAGAGATTATCTACAATTCTTTTTTCATTTACCAGCAAGTTTGAAACAATTCTAGTCATGGTCTCTAGCATTTCATCTACTAGAATGGATACTGTAGGAATTACAAATCGCTCATTAGCTGAATTTGATAAATCACGCTCATGCCATAAAGGAATATTCTCAAAGGATAATGCAACTTGGCTTCTAACTAGTTTAGATAATGATGATACACGCTCACTTTTGATTGGATTTCTCTTTACAGGAACTGCACTGCTTCCCATCTGTCCTTTCTTGAATTGTTCTGCGACCTCACCGATTTCAGTTCTCTGAAGATTTCTAACTTCAATTGCAATTTTCTCTAATGTTGCACCAACTAGAGCAAGCTCAAAGACATATTCTGCATATCTCTCCCTAGGAACTACTTGTGTTGTAACTTCTGCTGGGAATAATTTTAATCGCTTTGCAGCTCGTTTTTGCACTTCAAGTGACTTTGCACCCATTAGAGAACCCGTTCCAACCACTCCTAGTGTTTTACAAATCAGAACTCTTTTCCTAATTTCTTCGATTCTCTCAACGTGCTTTGCCATCTCTGCTGCCCAATTTGCAAATTTTAATCCAAATGAAATGATACTTGCATGCTGTCCGTGTGTTCTTCCAACTGCTGGAATTTTAGAATGCTTTACTGCTTTTTTTGCCAAGATTGATGCCATCTTTGCAACTTTGGGTTCAATGATGTTTAATGCATCTCGCATCTGCATTGAATTGCTTGTATCAACCAAGTCATTACTAGTTAATCCATAGTGAATCCATGGTCTTGCATTTTTACTACATTTCTCACTTAGTGATTCAACTAGAGCTGCAGTGTCGTGATCACTTTTAGCTTCAAGCTGCTTGATTCTTTTTGCAGTAATTTTTCCAGAAGTTGCAGCTCTGTGAATTTCTTTACCTATACTTTTTGAGATCATTCCAATCTCACTTTGGGAAATTGCAGCTTCACCTTCAATCTCTAATTGATAGTTGACTTTTTTTTGCTCACTAAAAATTTCCATCATTTCTTTAGTGCCATAACGACCACTATCAATAGGTAGAATTGCCAATAATTCTACCTGAATTTATTGGAAAATAAATCTACTCTTTGTCTAGTATCGTGATTTGTTGACTGTGGCAACTTTCTTCTGAGATCTTGCTTCTTTTGTTTTTGCCTTTGATTTGCTCACTTTGCCTTCAGTTTTGATACTTTTACCGCTTCGTCTTGCTGCTCTTGATGCTTTTGCCCTTGTTTTTTGTTCGTCTTTTTGTTTTTCTTTTTCTTCTTCAGTTAGTTTTCGTCTTACCATATTTCTAAATGAAATTTATCATAGTTAAGTTCTATCATCATTTTCTTGTTTTGAATTTCTCTGCGTCATTTTTTTACTGAAGATTAAAATTGGAACATTGTAGCTTTTGAATTTGTATGGCTACAGTTACTCCAAAGAAAATTGGAGAAAATCAATACCAAATTGATGCTGATTCAGATTCTGGTATGAAAGTCCCAGTCAAAATTTACGCTAATGAATCATTGCTAGAGAAGATGCTTTCTGATAGGACTATAATGCAAGCAAGAAATGTTTCTTCTATTCCTGGAATTGTAGGACACAGTGTCGTTCTACCTGATGGACATGAGGGATATGGTTTTCCTGTAGGTGGCGTTGCAGCTATGGATGCTGAAGAAGGAATGATCAGTCCAGGTGGTGTTGGTTATGACATTAACTGCGGAGTAAGACTACTTCGCTCAAATTTAACTGAAGACTTGGTTCGCTCAAAACTCAAAGATTTGGTAACTGATCTATTCAGTTCAATTCCCTCTGGTGTAGGTTCAAAGGGTGCTGTAAAATTGAGTCACTCTGAACTTGATGAAGTTTTAGTTAATGGAGTGAATTGGGCAATTGATCATGGTTATGGTTCAACAAATGATTCAGATGTTTGTGAAGAAAACGGCCAAATTCAAAATGCAGACCCTAACAAAGTTTCAGATAAGGCAAGAAAGAGAGGAGCCCCCCAACTTGGTAGTTTGGGCTCAGGAAATCACTTTTTAGAGATTCAAAAAGTTGCAGAAGTTCATGACGAAGAAGCAGCTGAGAAGATGGGAATCAAAGAAGGGACAATCACAGTTCTAGTTCATTGCGGTTCAAGAGGATTTGGTCATCAAGTTTGTAGTGATTACTTGCGAGTTTCAGAACAAGCAATGTCAAAATATAACATCACATTGCCAGACCGAGAACTTGCATGTGTTCCAAATAATTCTGAAGAAGGTGAGTCTTACAGAAAAGCAATGTTTGCAGCTCTAAACTTTGCTTGGAGTAACAGACAAATGATTACTCATTGGACTAGAAAATCTTTTGAACGCGTCTTTAATCAATCCGAATCTGATCTTGACATGAAACTAGTTTATGATGTTGCACACAATATTGCCAAAGTTGAAAAACACAAAGTAAACGGTGAGGAAAGAAAACTAGTTGTTCACAGAAAAGGTGCAACTAGAGCATTTCCTGCAAGCAGAGATGAGATTCCTTCAAAGTATCGTCATCTGGGTCAGCCGGTTTTAGTACCTGGTTCTATGGGTACTGCAAGCTGGATTCTACTTGGACAACCAAATTCAATGGATCTAAGCTTTGGCTCTACTGCACATGGTGCAGGAAGAACAATGTCTCGCTCCAAGGCAAGACGAAACTATACTGAAGATGATGTTAAAAAATCCCTAAATGATAAGGGCATATTTATCAAAGCATTGACCAGAGATGGAGTTGTGGAAGAGACACCTCAAGCATACAAGGATGTGGATGCCGTAGTTGATGTTTCTCATAATCTAGGAATTGCCACTAAAGTAGCAAAATTAGTGCCTATAGGTGTGATTAAGGGTTGAGCGAAGAAGATTCAGAACTAGAGAGACTAAAAGCAAAACGACTAGCAGAGATGCAAAAAAACATTACATCTAGACAGGATTCAGACAAACCTTCAGAGCAAACCAAAGAAACTCCTACTGAAAACCCAAGAGACTTGATAGTCAAAAGTTTAGGATTCAGGGGATTGGAAGTTTTAGAAAATGCAGAAGCGCAATTTCCAAATGAAACAAAAATGATCATAGATAAACTAGCTGAGTTATTCAAGTCTGGTGAAATTAACGAAACACTTGATGGCGGAAAATTACTAACACTGTTTAGATCAGTTGGACTAAACATTAGAATGGAAACAAAAATCAATGTTGAACAAGACGGCAAGTTTGTTTCACTAACTGACAAACTCAGCAACCAATCCTCAAAGGATGATGAATAATGACTGTAACTTTGGAAATTTCTACAAAAAATTATTCTGATGATGCATTTAACATCAAAAGAGCTCTCTCCCACATGGAAACTCTAACTGGTGGGTATAATGGATACATGTTCAGTGAACCCACACAAAATTTTGGTTGGACATTTTTTAAAATTGCATTCAAATCTGATTTACAGCAAGGCATTGAAGAAAAGTTTGCTGACATGTTATCAAAATACAAATCTAGTACTGCAGAAGAAAAGTTTGCTGACTTTATGTATGATTATTTTGCTTCTAAGAATTGTAAAGTGAAAATTAAAGTCGTCTAGACTCTTCTTCCTCTTTTTCCACCCTTCTTTCTGGTGGTGTCATGAGGAATAGGTGTAACATCATCAATTCTTCCAATCTTAAATCCGCTTCTTGCTAATGCTCTGATTGCAGCTTGTGCACCTGGACCAGGTACTCTAGAACCAACGCCACCAACTGCGCGAACTCTGATGTGAAATCCTGTAAATCCTTTTGTCTTTGCAGATTCGACTACTGCATTTGCAGCTTTCATTGCAGCAAATGGTGATGATTCGTATCTATCAGCATTGACATGAATTCCACCAGAACTAATGGAGACAGTTTCTCCACCAGTTAGATCAGTCATGTGAATGATTGTGTTATTGTAACTACTGTAAATGTGAGCGATACCCCATTTTTCTGGGCCCTCTTTTTTTGCCTCTGGTTGAGCTTTTTCTACTACTGCCTCTGCTTTAACTTCCTCTGCAGGTGCTTGAGTCTCTTCGACTGGTGCTTCCTCAACCTTGGCTTCAGTTTCTGACAATGTCTACTCACACCTAAAGGGGTTTAAAAAACATTGATTTTGGAATTCTGCTTTAATTTGGTCGCTTGGCCCAAAAACGACCATTCTTCTTATACTGACAAACTCCGAGATTCTCTATGGGCAATATCTTGTTTCTGGCAATTGGTGTTGCAGTAGCTGCTGCATTGTTTGGTTCAATGGCAATCCAATCATCTACTCCGATCAATGAAGTGATTCTATCTCCTCAAGAGAAAAAGTGCCAACAAATTGCAAATGAAGGATACAAGATGCATGCACTATACCCTGAAGCACATCCTGATGACTTGCCTGAAGATGACAGAAAGCGATTACTTTACCTTGATGACTTGTGGATGAATGAATGTGTTGCAGTTTTGCCTGCTGAATCTGTTTTTAGTATTGTAAATAATGTTGAAAGAGATGTCTCTTCAGGTGAATGATTTACCTAAAGTGTTTCCAACCAGCATCTTTTAGAATAATTTCTTTATCTTCTCTTTGCAAAACTACACCTTTACCTGCAGTGACATGACCAATCTCAATAATTGGTGTTCTGAGTGATTTTGCATTTTTTAGAATTGTTTGTTTATACTTTGGATTAACTGTAAAGACAAACTCGTACTCTTCACCCCCATGAAAAACCAAATCATCTAACTTTTTTTGATTCTTTGCATGATTTTCCAAATCTTTTTTGTGTGGAGAATTTGTAATGACAAATTTTTTCTTTGATTGCTTTGCCATCTCATTTAGTGTAGTGGAGAGTCCGTCACTAGAATCCATTGATGATGAAAAATATTTTTTGTTTCTTATTCCAAAATTCACTCTAGGCTTTGGATGCATTACTGACTGGACAGCTTTTTTGATAAAATCTCTATTCCCACTTTTTTTCTGTAGCAATATGCCCAAACCTGCTGCAGTATAACCAAATGGTCCTGTTGCAAAAATCAAATCCTTGTTCTTTGAGCCTCTTCTAGATACTATTCCCTCAGAACCTCCAAACAGGCATACATTAAACACGATTTCCCTTCCCGCATTCGTATCTCCTCCTAGAATGTCAATTCCAAACTCCTTGCAGGCTTTTCTAAAGCCACTTGCAGCATCCTCAACCTTTGAGCGTGAGATGTTAGAAGGGAAATTCACTGAAATTATGCCATATTGGGGTTTGATTCCCTTTGCTACAAAGTCACTTACGCATGCTACCACACTTTTCCTTGCAGCATCAGATAGTTTCATCTTGGGAGGAATGTCTGTGCTCTCAACTAGAGTGTCTGTCTTTGCTATGACATTTGGTTTGTTTGCCTTGAAAATCTCCACATCATCAAAGTTCTTGTTTCCAAGTTTCTTTTGAAAAATTTTGATTATAGATGACTCATCTAACTTGCTCATAACTTTGATTCACCAATTCCGTTGTATCCTTTACAATTTGCTTACATTTTTCTTCATCATTTGATTCAGCTGAAACTCTAATGATATCTTCAGTGTTTGATTTTCTTATCAACACCCAACTGTTCTCATCAATAATTCCTTTAACACCATCTAGTGTAATGACTTCTGAATACTCTTTAGATAATTTTGAATGCACATCATCAATTACTTTGTCATGTAACTGTTCATCAATTGCAGTCTTGTCTCTGATTTGGAAATAACTTTCCATAAAGTCTAGTATCTCATCAAACTTTGCAGTTCCAAGCATTGATGAAATCAAACCACTAGTAAGAATTCCTTCTCTACAAAAATTAAACTCTGGTAGAATGAAACCTCCACTACTTCCTTCTCCACCAGCTTGTGCGTTGCTTTCTATCATTTGTTCAATAACGTTTGCCTCACCGACTTTGGCTCTACTAACAGTACCGCCATTTTCTTTGATGAACTTTTCAACTGAAACACTTGTGTCAATGCTTAGCACAAAATTCTTGTATCCTAAATCCAATGACTTTGCAACTCCCAGTCCCAATGTTACATCTGGTGTATGTTTCTTTCCGTTTCTAACTACTACTAGTCTATCACCATCCAAGTCAAATGCAAATCCAATATCTTTACTAGATGATGCAGCAACTAGATCATCTAATTTGTCTGCAGTAGGGTCTGGTCCTCTTGAGCAGCCTTGTAGATTTTCATTAATTACCTGCACTTTACAGCCAATTGACTCTAACAATTCAGGCGCAAATCCCTTTGCAGCCCCACCTCCAATATCTACTATTACTTCAGGGTTGTCCTCCAAGTCTCCTATGATCTTTTTTGCATCTTCAATGTATGGTGATGATATGTTTTCTTCACTACCGATTCTATCGCTTTTGATCTCTTGTTTCTCAATTATTTGCGGAAGTTCTTTTTCATTAATTCCTCTTCCTTCAATTATGAATTTCATTCCATTCCATTCTATTGGATTGTGAGATGACGACACAACTATTCCTGCACCATACTTTCTTGCTTCTCTAAAAACAACTGGAGTTGGAACAGTTCCCAAATCAAAAACATCAATTCCGTTTTTCATCAATGCTGCACTAGCTGTATCTTTTATCATACCACCTGACAGTCTAGTGTCTTTTCCAATGACACATTTTCCAGATTTTACTAGTGATGAAAAATTATTACTAAATTCTAGTATGTCTTTTAGGTTAAGGTCTTCTCCAAATATTCCTCTAATTCCAGAAATTGTTTTTTTCAATTAATCCAACTCAGAAAGGCTTTTTATTAACTCTGATGGATTTATCCAAACGTGCCTTGGTAGCTCAGCCTGGTAGAGCGAACGCCTCGTAAGCGTTAGGTCGCGGGTTCGTACCCCGTCCGAGGCTTTAATTTATTTTCAAAAATTTTCTAAATTATTAAGAATCTTATTCATCAAGGGTTTCAATATCAATCTCTAGTTCTTTTCCTAAACCTTCCCACCATTGTTTAGTTTGCTCTGCCATGTTCCCCTCATAACTTTCCTCAAATCGTCCTTTATAGATCTGTCGGTTGATCAAACGTTGATCAGTTACTAGTGTTATGTGAATTTTCTAACTTGTTTCTTCGTCTCGTTTTCTTTTGAACTTTCTATACATGACTATTGTCAATGCAGCTCCTGCACATCCCCAGAAAAATGGTGACAATCCAGGTTCAATTGTAGGTTGAAAAGCTCCAACAAAGCTTGCAAACATGATAGCTATCAAACCCAATCCTCCCAGTTCTAGCATTTTTGTCATTTTTACTCTGAGTTCTTTGGTAATTTCAAAAAGATATATGGTTTTGTAAATTACATCAAAACATGGACAAGTATCTTACAGTAATTTTGATTTTTATGGTAGTTGGTATCCCAATTGCGTTTTTCTCCCCTACAACAGGTGAGCTTCGCCCACAACCTTTCATTCCGTTATTTTATGGCTCTATTGCAGGAATAATCATTATTGTTATCTACAGTTCCTACAAGGACAAGAAAGCACGACAAGAAGCAAACGCTAAACGAAAAAGATCTAAAAAATAGATTTTAAAGTTCTAAACCAAATGATTCTGCAATACTTGAAAAGTTTGCATAAGACTCTAGGTATTGTCTTCCTTTTGGTGTAATTACAAAAGTGTTTTTTCCATCAAATTCTATCTTGTTGATTAGACCTGCTCCGGTCAAGTTCTCTAAGAATTTGGATAGTCTAGAATGTGATAAATTGGCCTTTGTTAGAAGGGATGTTGTCTTGATACCTTCCTGTCCTGATTGCTCAGTAACAGTCAGCAAGTCAGCTACAATCTGCATGCTAGTTCTATAGGAAACCATACGCATCTTACTTTAAAACTCAGATATAAGAGTATTACCGATAATTCAGATCAGATAAATAATCTCTTGCCTGATTTGCCACATGTCTACATCAATTCCCTGGTTTGATGACTTTGAAGGTGTTGCTTATCGATATTATGATCTTAGAATGAATGTTGTCCCATTAGTTTCTGACAGAAAAGAGTCTGCTTCGATATGGCATGACACCATACGCTATTGGGTAGATCCATCAATCAAAATCCGATTTGTCGAGATTGATGACAAGTATTGGTTCATCATGGGTGCAGATTCCCAAAAACCTGACACAAACATGTCTTTTTACAAAGTTTTACAAAAGTCCGAAAACTATGAGCGATTCAAGAAAGGCCATGGTGGTGAAGCATATCTGAGATTAGGAACGTATGCAAAAAAATCACTTGATGATGCAAAAAAAGACGCAATGTGTAATTGCGGTCATGAAGCAGTAGATCATGATGAAGGTGATGGTGATGCATGTCTATTCAACACATGTGACTGCAAAAAGTTTTCTAGCTTTCAAGTAAACTTGCTAAAGAGGAAAAAAACAATTACTGATATTAAATTCCTAGAAGAAAAAGATGTAAAGGATGATCCTCTTGTCTGGAATTGTTTTAATGTAAATGAATATTCAAAATCAGATCATCTAGTCTAAGTCTTTGTTTACTCTGATGTGATCTCCAGGATAATGTTCATGAATTTTTTTTGAATAACAATCTCCGCAAATTGAACCTTCGATTCCCCACTCTTCCATAGGAACAAAACGAAGCTCAATTTTTCCACTACAAATTGCACATTTTTCTTTTAGTCCCAAAGTGCTTTCTGCTCTTTTTAATCAATATAAAAAACATTCTAGAAAACTTTGGAAAATTATGTTAAATACCACTTGTTTTTATGAAATTTAGGTAGTAGTCTGACCAATGTAAACCTCCTGCAAGATTTTTACTTGGTTGGACTCTGCCTACTTACAATAAACTGTTTGTTAGTTTCTTTAGTGCCAAGATTTCGTCTTCTTCTTGTCTAATTTTTTTATCAATTACTCTAAGCATTGTATCATTCCAAACGTGTTGAGAAAAGAAATTGTGTTTGGTGTTTGCCATCTCTATTTCATCATCTACTACTGTATCTTCAAGAAACTTTGTTACAATCACATCTGAAAGCTTTAAAATTCTAGAATTGAGTTTGAAACTGCGAAAAACTGGCTCTATTTTTCTAATATCTCCTTTAAAATCACCCTTTGACTCTAAAATTTTCTTGTGTAGTATCCTAAAGTATACTGCAACAAAAAACAGTGTCGCATATCTTTTTGTTTTATGGCCTCCCTTTTTTCCATATTTTAGTGACTTTTTTGCAAATTCTTTTACCAAGTATGGGTAGAGCAAAATTCTGTAATCATCTTTTAGATTGTCATTAAAGATATCATCATACTTGCTGCCTCTTGGAAGAAATTGAGCTGGTGAACTGTATGCTTCTGTTGGTCTTTGTTCAATTCCTGCAACTAGGGATTGAATTGCATCTTTTGCAACAATTACTTTTTTGTGATTGTCTGGAAGATAATTGTTGTATGTAGAGTCTCCTGCATACTCGCATTGTTTTGATTTTGTTTTTGTATCAAAAGAACCTGCTTGAATTTCATAAAAATAGCCACAATTTTTTAATTGTGATTTTATTGATTTGTGAAAATCCATTAAAGAAACCAAATCTTTTCCTCTGACTGAGTTTTGGGAATTTCTATACTTTGTAATGTTGTTTTGCTCTTGTTCGTCGTCTGCTTTGATTATTGTAACTGTCATGGAGCCATCCATGTTCTTTGTTCTCTTTGCATGATCAAGTATAGAGTTTGATGTCTGAGCACCATTGACTATTTGTGGTGCATGAAGCTCAATCATGTTTTCACCTAGTTCTGAGAAATCACTTACAACAATAGTTATTCCGTTATTGTAAAAAAAGAACTTGTTAGGATTAGTTTGTAATGTATCTCGCAGTCCTTTGTTGACTGTAGTCTTGAATTGCATCCATTGTCTAATATTTGATTCAAAGACGTAATCTCTATTCTTGCTTACAAACTCTGTAAGCTCACGTAACCTCAAAATCCCCAATATTGTATTTTCATGTCTGAGCATTTTCTCTAGTCTAATTGATGATTTTTTTCCTGCTGCTGGTTTTTTTATCCTGTCCCATAGTTTTTGAATGATTTTTTCCTCATCAATTACTTCTACTAGTTCGTCATGGTACTCTACTTTTTGATCCGTTACATAGCAGCACTTTACTTTGAGGTTTTTTTCTTTTATTTTTGTGACAAGTTGAGCTAACTCTGGTCTCATCTTGGTAACGTCTTTTGTAAGTAATCTCTTTGCATCTTCTTTGAATTTTGCAATTGCTTCAAGTGAATGAGACGTTCCATACTTTGATTGAAATAGTCTTACGGTATTATCTGAAAAATCTACTGGCAAGTATGCATCAATGCCTAGATCGTTTGCTCCATCTACAATTGCATCAGCAGCATCATCTTCTGTAGCCTCAAAAACTCGCGTTAATATCCATTCTAGAAAATTATTTCCTTTCTCAACATCATTTTTAGAATTCTCAGCGTACTCGTGTATGCTTTCTCTGATGTTTTCTTCAAATCCTTCCAGAGGTGGGCTGGAATTCTTTTGAACTAGTAGTGTGTGTGAGCCAGGTATGTACTCTAATAACCCGTTTCCGTTTTGAGACAATTTACTTTTCTAGAATGTTATATATTTAGAGAATTTGGTAATTATGTAATAACTTTCGGTTTTTCAAACTATTTTAATAACTGTTTTGATGGTTCTGTGGTGTCTTCGGTTGTTTTCTTTGTGTTGATTCTCGGTTGATGAATTATCGTCATCAAATAT
>JAEFCZ010000092.1 GCA_016125975.1 Candidatus Nitrosopumilus sp. | reverse complement strand
GAATCTGTCAACTTGTCGTCAGATCTTATTGATGTCAAAAATGTCGGATTTGTTTTAATTTTTCTATCATAGTAATTATTAATTTAATCTTACAATATCTAAACCATGTCTCAACATCTGAAAAATCAAGTTGTAATGTATCAATAACTGAATATTGTTTTTTATTCATGGTTATGGTCTCTCATATTGATAATTGATAATGTTCAATTTTTAAATTTAATGGAATGTAAACATAGGAATTATGATCTTTTGCTCTTTAGGATAAACATCAAATGAAATTGAAACATTTCCATCTTTATATCCAAAAATAGGGGCTACCTCCAAACCATCAATCAAAACTAGTGGATCAAATTCACCATCCTCAGGCATTTCATTTTTTATAAAATCCTCTTTAATGATAATAGTAAATTTTTCATTAACATCTGAACTCAAATTAAAAGTCAAAGTATTGCTATTTTTTTCAAATAATGGATTTTTTACTATTGATGAACCACTAGACGAAAAATACAGAAACAGGTAAGAACCATTTTCTGAATCTATTTCAAAATAATTATTTTTTCCTTCATTAGTTTCGTTGAGAACAATTGATAGACCTACTGTGGCGATAATTATTATTCCAATAATAATAATTATTTTTTGCATCTTAGTTATTGAGAAAGACAAAAGAAAAAAAGATTATGGAAGGGATGTACCCAATTCCGTATTGATGTGATCATAGGCAAAATATTGCAGATATGAATATGCATCGCCTTGTGTTCCTGCTGCTTTAAATGCCATTCCATACAAATCTACATCATTTCCACTATCAATGTCAAATATTGGTGCTCCACTATCCCCATCACCTCGATAGATTTCAAGGGTATTATGTGGAAGTGTTGAAACGTTACCAACTATTTGTCCTAATGAAACATTAGTTCCAGCTCCTGATTTGTATGCCCAAGAATAAAGTGTTTGACTTGAATCAGCCACTTCACCTGTGACATCGTATGATGTTGAGCTATTTTTGTAGATTTCATTATCCACGCTATATGGATAATTTATATCGACAAATGCACAATCACAGTCACTGTCATCCTGATATGCATCAACGTTTCCAATGACACGGTTTTGGTCATCGGGTTGAACAATATCATTGTTAGAACCGCCAGCTCCATGAGCTGTCATTACAAATCCAACAGTGCTGCCAAGTTTTACTTTGTAACCCATAGTTGAGTGACCTGTTCCAATTTCATCTTCATTTGAAACACTTAGTCCTCCATATACAGGATCACAACTTGCATCTCTTGCGGAACATGCAATATCTCTAGTTGAGCCTTGCTCTAATACTACTTTGAGATTATTACCAAGCATATTTTTGAGAAAGTCAGTATATTCAGCAATTAAAGCATCTTCAGTAATTTCAAATTCTTCCATTTCAGTCGGATCTACAATAACCTTGAATGTTTTAAACTGGGGATCAAGGATGACTAATTCAGCTGGATTTGCATCATTAGGTGTAGATTGTCCATTAGGAATGTACTTGGCATAAAATGCTACTTGCATTGCATCATATTCTTTAGATTTGAACAAATTTACTGTTTTGATTGGCCCAAATAATTCTGGGAAAAGTACTTTCTTTAAAGGACTCAATTTAGTAAGATCCATCCCATTTGCAGGAGGAGGAATCACATGCAATAGTAACACAATCTGTAGAAGATTACATAAAGCTGCTAAAACGATTGTTTGAAAAACTTGGGCAAAAACAAAATTGATGAATTTGAACCTTTTATTGATTTGAATACAATATTCTGAAATTAGATTTTATAAACGATCCTGTCAGATTCAAAAACCATTATCAATTAATGGAATTCAATTCATCTAGGAATTGGGATCATGTATGAAAACTGATGTTCATTTTGGAAAAGAGGTAAAGATCGGATATGTTTCAGCTTTATTGGCAGCAGTACTTTTTGGATCGGTTTCAACACTTGCCAAACCAACTTTAACAACAATTCATCCCTTGGTTCTTTCATTCATTGTTTATTTGATTGCGTCCTTGACATTGACTCCAATAGCACAAAAAACAAAATTTTCTTTGGATAAGAAAAATTGGATTTTGATAATTACTGTAGCACTATCTGGTGCAGTTATTGCTCCAACACTCTATTTTTTTGGATTAGAACAAGTAACAGCGTCAGATACTGCAATTTTGACAAATGGTGAAATAGTTTTTTCAGTATTATTTGCTTTACTGTTCTTTAAGGAGAAACTTAACAAAGTTGGTTACTTTGCAGTGGTGATTGTCCTATTAGGTATCATGATAGTTACTACCAATCTAGAATTTTCTTCATCATCTTTTGATTTGAAAAATGTGGGAAATTTGTTGATAATTGTGGCGACTGGATTTTGGGCGCTTGATAACAATCTCAGTAAACTAGTTAGTCACAGATTAGAAGTTGCACGAATTGTTCAACTAAAATCAGCAATAGGCGGAGTAATATTGCTTGGATTGGTAATTGCGCTTCAAATTCCAATAGATGTTAAACCAGAGCACATTCCAAATGTGGTTTTGTTAGGTGCTGCAGGTTTTGGAGTTTCTATTTACTTGTTCATACAAGGATTGAAGAGAATCGGAACTGTAAAGACAATAATGATCTTTTCAACATCTGCTATATTTGGAATGATATTTGCATCATTATTCTTAAACGAGACGATTGGAAGTTACCAGATAATTGCAGTTGCAATCATGCTTGGTGGATTGTATTTATTACATAAGGGTGGATTAGAATGAATCTAGTGTTTCACATAAAATGTGCGGATTGTGGTTCCTATCTTTTCAAATCTTAGATATTCAAATCTTGTTTTTGCTTTTAAGAAAATAATCTTTTGTAGATAATGAGAAATGAAACAACCATACTCAAAGAATCACTCAAAGAAGAGCTAGACAGACTCAAGAAAAAGAGTGGAATAAATGCAAACTTTGAGGTTTTGTGGATTCCAAAAACAACTTCAGCAAAAGAAGGAGAAGCAATCGGAAATAAAATTTACATCTATTCTACAAATTTCTCAGATGCGCTTGAAACTTTACGACACGAGTTCTTTGATGCAATGATATGCAGTGCAACGACTCCATACCTTGATCTTATCAATGTGTTATTGTCTGTAATATCTGAAAAAGCGTATCAAAAAAAAGAAGATGTAGTGGAGTCGTTAGTTAGAATGATGAGGCATTCTTATCCAGTCTTTGCTGATACCTCTTCTGAGAAGGACCTTGCCGTTGTTTAGCTCCTTTATGACCTCCCATCCGTTTTGAACAGATGTCACAAGATCTTCTTCGTTATCGACTAGTTTGCCCTCGTACGTCTTTTTGCCCTCTGTTTGGTCTTTGTCTTTTCTGATCATTTTTTGAATGGCTGTCTTGATGGCAGCTATCTCATCATCGGTAGAATCGGATGTTTTTAGAATGGTTTTTTGGTTTTGCTGCGTTCTCTGTTTTTCTATTCTTATCTTCATTGGGTCAATTCCGTACAGCTGAGCTTGCTCTTTCCACATCTCAAGTAGCAATTCCTTTTTGCTTTTTTCACTCGTCTCTTCTTGCTCAAAAGGTGATAGAAAGTTCTGGCTTCTCTCATATGCCTCTCTCATGTCTTTGATTAAAGAGTCGGCAAGCTTGTGCTTGTTGGTAGTGTACTTTGCCTCAATGTCTCCTTTGTGGCCCATAAAGAACTGGCGATATGCATGCGTTATCTTGGCCTTGCTTTCGGCCAAGAGAAGTTGCGTATCAAAGTACGACCTCAGAACGTATGGTCGCTCCTTTATGATTATGCCAAATGCGCTTTTGATCTCTTTAGTGATTGTGTTTGTTCTTAGATGACATGTGTTGCCGTTTGTCTTGGTTCGGTATCCTTTTTGAAAAGTAATTACAGGTGATTCGGGCTTTATGATCTCACCATTTGCAATTCTTTCTCGAATGTATCCTTGCAGGTACTTGCATCCCGTCTCTGGTAGAAATGTAAAGTATTGATGTCCTGCCTTGCTTAGAGCAGACCTTACAGTTATCTTTGCAGGAATTCTTTCAAAAAATACATCGCCGTCTTTTAGCTCCATGTCTTTAATGTCTGAAATCTTCAGGCCATCGTTTCCGTGATAGTTACCAAGTACCTCTGGTCGAATCCCTGCAAGTGCCATAAAGGATATGGATACGCGTTCTCTTGCAGGAGCAGAGTTGAGAACATCTCCAAGTTTTGATTTGGATGGAATCTCTTCGTTTTCCAGCGTTACTGGAATGTCTGCATTTTTGATCTTTATCTTTCGGACTAGCTTGACGTAGTTAAATGACAGCCAGGACCGCAATGCCTTGAGAATGTCTTCTATGTATGAGGGTGCATAGCCTTCTTTTTCAAGAAAAGAGACATAATCAAGTAAAAGATCTTCAGCATCTCTTACGTTTTTGATTCCAATCTCTGCAAACTCTTTTGGTATGGTGTTTGTATTCTCGCAGTAAACTCCTAAT
>JAEFCZ010000062.1 GCA_016125975.1 Candidatus Nitrosopumilus sp. | reverse complement strand
ATGATGCATGTCCACTAGAACCTGAAACTTATAATTATTATCAAGACACTGATGGCTGTCCTGACTCTACAGGTACTGTAACTTCTTCATATTCCTTCCCAGATAATGATGGTGATGGCATTGATGATAGATGGGATTCTTGTCTTAATGAACAAGAGAGCTTTAACGGATATTTAGACTGGGATGGATGTCCAGATGTATTGGCTGCAGCATCAACAACCCCAACAAGATTTGACTCTGATAGTGACGGATTCTATGATTCAATTGATTCCTGCCCAACAAATCCTGAGACATGGAACAAATACAATGACCATGACGGTTGTCCTGATATTGCCCCTGAACAACAGAGATTTGTACATGATGATGATCTAGATGATATCATTAATGATGAAGATTTGTGTCCTCTAGATCCTGAAGATTTTGATGGTGACAGAGACACTGACGGCTGTCCCGATAACTAATTTTTAAAATAGTAAATATATTCAAATTATTTATTTTCTTTATGCTTCCAAAATTTTCTAGTAGGGCATTTTTAGCACCTATGGCTGGAGTAAGTGACCCAGCTCTGAGATTACAATGTAAAAAGATGGGTGCTGGATTAGTGGTAACAGAATTTACTAGCATTCATAGTATTATCGCAAAAGAAAAACAACTTAAAGAAAATATGAAAACAATTCAAGAGTTTATTGAATTCTCCGAACAAGAACATCCTATTTCAGTTCAATTATTTGGATCTGATCTTTTTGCATTAGAAAAAGCTGCAACAATAGTGGAACCTTATTTTGATATTATTGATTACAATATGGGTTGCCCTGCACCTCATATTACACAACAAATGGCAGGAGGTGCACTTTTACAAGAAGCTAATTTAACACAACAAATTTTTAAAACTCTTGTTACTGCTGTAAAAAAACCTGTAACTCTAAAAATTCGCTCTGGTGTAACTGAAGCAAGTAAATTTCTTTTTAGAGATATTGCAGAAATTGCAGAAGATGAAGGTATTCAGATGATAACATTTCATCCCAGAACTGTTAGTCAGGGATATTCTGGAAATGCAGATTGGAAATTAATCAAAGAATTAAAAGAAATATCTAATATTCCTATAGTTGGAAATGGTGATATTTCTACTCCTGAAGATGCCAAAGCAATGTTAGATGAAACAAATTGTGATTATGTCATGATCGGTCGTGGTGCTATGGGAAATCCTTTCTTATTTGAGCAGATTAATGATTATCTTAAAACTAATTCATACAAAGAATATTCTTTCAAAGATAGATTGGATTCTTTTTTTGATTATCTGCATCTTACTAACCAATACAAAATCAAGTTCTCTAATATCAAAAGTCAAGCAATGAGATTTACAAAAGGAATGAAAGGAGGTTCTAAATTACGTTCTAAAATCACTTTCTCAAAAAATCTTGAAGACCTAGAAAAGGTAATGAATGAAGCATACTTCTTATCTTAAATTTATTTTTAATTTAATAATTTTCTTTACATATGTTAATGATTTGACCTAAAATAATATTGAATTTTTAAGTAAATTGGACTATTCTTATATATTTCAAGATGCCATTTTAGTTATGAAAATAGGAGTTGAATCATAATTGGCAACAGCTTATGTTCTCATAAACTGTGAGCTAGGTTCTGAAGAAGCTGTGATATCAGAACTAAAATCCATTGAAGGTGTTGTTGAAGTCCATGGCACATTTGGTGCATATGACATTTTGGCAAAAGTTGAGTCTGGACAAGTTGAAGCATTACGAGAAACTATTACTTGGAAGATACGAAAAATTCCAAAAATTAGATCAACACTGACTCTAATGGGAATTGATGGGCAGCAATAACTTCAAAATCCTTTGCTTTTATACTTAGTTTGCAATAAATAATATCCCTTCAAAAAACATGTCCTCCAAAAGGATACCTCCTGAGAGGAAATTATTCCTCTCAGCAGTATTATTTCTAATTGAATAAAATAAAATGATTAGAGGGCGTCTGAACCCGTCTTTTTAGATGCGATGTTTAGTGCACTTTCTACGTTTGTGACTGTGATGATTCCATCCCCGCCTTTTCCTGTAAAAGCTGCATCTGTAATGGCAGAAGATACTTTTTCAACATCTGAATCATCTACTATTGTTACTACTGTTGCAACTTTGTTAAATTCTGCAGTAAATGAACCCGTACCTCTTCCTGATCTAATTTCTTGTCTTTTTCCGGAACCTCTACCATTTCCTTCAAATATGGTAAATCCTCCAACTATGTCTTTTATTGCATCAGAAACTGCACTGTTTTTATCTGCTTGAATAGTTGCTTCAATTCGTTTCATTTTCATTTGTTTTTTACTATTGTTTAAAAAAGATCATATGTTTTTTTTAGAATTTTGTGATACAGTACTGGTTATTTCATAATCCTCTGAGCTTTTTAGTTATAGAAAAGAAGAAAAAATATGAAAAATGATGAAAAAAGATCTCATCGCCTTAACTATCTTCTAAGATGTTATTTGAATAACCCTCAAGAAAATGCTCTATATTTGAGAGCAAAACAGATGGGGGTATCTGATTCTACTGCAAAAGACTACATTAGAACTGTCATTATCCAGGCACAAAAGATTTACACAAAATAGCCCTCAACACTTTTTGATGAAATTTTAAATTCTCAAAGAAATTATTCGAATCTTAAACAAGGAATTCATAAATAATCATTATGATGGAAAATATTCATGGCTGATCCGTTAATTGATGATGTAAAAGATCTTTTGGAAAAAGATTTTGGTGATGATCGAATTCTAAAGCAAATTCATCGTGCTTGTGAAAATAATGAGGTTATTAGTAATTTTGAAAGAAACTATGTTAGAAAATTAGCAGAAAAACATCTTGGAAGAAAACCTGAGACTCCTGCTCCTGTAGAGAAACCTGTAGTGCCAGATGTTGTATTACCTGAAACTCCGTCTGTTCAAAAAATTCAAACAATTCAGTCAGAACCTCCTAAAGCTTCCTCTAGTTCTTCAAAGAATTCAAAATTAATGTTGGGTATTGGTGGTGTTGCTCTAGTAGTTATCATTGCAGTTGCAGTATCATTTAGTGGAATTTCTGATATTACTCCAGACGTTGTAAATACTCCAGACGTTGTAAATACTCCAGATACTGTTTCAGACTCACTAACAATTCAAACTGATTTCTCATCATATAACAACCAAGATATAATTTCAATAAATGGTGTTTCAAATACTCAAAGTTCTGTAAATCTATCTATAGAAAATCAAAAAGGTGAACTTGTTTGGACAGAACAACTTTCTTTGAAAAGTGATGGTCGATATTCCACACTTGCAATTGCTGGAGGTCCTGGATGGGAAGGTTCTGGCACTTATACCATAAAAGTAGATAATGGTGTTGAAACAAACTTTAACACATTTTCATTTACTACATAATTCTTTCAAACTCTTTCCAATGTGAATCAATAATGTCTCTTAATTTTTCTACGCTAATCTCTTCCATATATTCACGATAAACGATGAATTTGTTTTGCCGATTTGAATCATTTCCATAAATATCACTAGTATTTTTTGGAATTGCGTTTGATTTCCAATGATTCATCTCAAAAATACATACTGTCGCATCAGGGTTTGAAAAATCAACATCATCACATCCAACAATGTACAGATAGCATTTTGCTGATTGGTTTAGTTTTTCATGTAATTTCTCATAAGCAATCATTTGTCCTTTTGCGATGTTTATCTTATCATTGTGAAATCCTTTGAATTCTAAGATGATAAATCCTCCTTTATGCTCAATTAACCAGTCAATATCTGTCCCACCTGAGGCTATCATTCCATGTACAATGAGATCTCCTAGAACTTCTCTGCCACGAGTGAATTCTGATTCATCAAAAATCTGATATTTTGCCTTTTGACTTTTACGAATTATTTGAGGTTTGTAGTCATTGTGTGCAGGCTCATTTTTTTCATAAATATTATCTATCAAATCACTAGTTTCATTGGCCACAAATCTTTGAATCAAAAACCTAATGATAAGAGAGTTTGTAAAATATAGTAAAGTTATTCTATTTTTCTCATTTATCTGGAGAAAAGTTCTCCCCCTGCACCTTTATACAAAATAAAGTATTCATCAGTATTCTTCCTTTCTTTTTTTGCATTTAATGCTTCTTGATACATTTCAAAATGTTCTACTAGGTATAATTGATTTCCCGGCTCTGAAAAATAATCTATTCCAATTAGATCAAATCCAGTATCTGGAGTCAGTCTTTTCTTTTCTTCTTCAAAATTCTCTTCAGTCAATCTTTTTTAAAATTTGAAAAATCTATTGGTCATATATCATTAGATTTTTTTCTTCTAATACTGAGTGTAGATTATGAACAGAACGATACACATCTGATTCTTTTTTTGCACCGGTACAAACTAATTTTCCTGATGCAAATAACAAAATTACAGTTTTTGGATCAAGCATTCTGTGAATTAGTCCTGGGAACTGTTCTGGCTCATACATGCTTCTTGGTAATGTTCTT